>NZ_JBSFET010000076.1:0-30240 GCF_053594575.1 Streptomyces sp. NPDC001880 | reverse complement strand
AACACCACGCCCGAGACCGCGGCCGACGAGTTCGCCACCGAGATCGACGACGAGGACCTGGAGACCATCTCGGGTGGCCTCGAGCGCATCTGACGCCCATTACCCGGCCGGGCACCGACGCCTGCCGCCGGCGCTCGGCCGGCCCCACGCCTCCCTGTGTGGTTCGCGGCTAGATTGTACCGATCGGTATCCCGCCAGACACTCACAAGGAGGAATTATTGAGAGCTGAACTTGCTGCTATGAATATCCGTCAGAAGTCGCCTATTCCACTGTTCAGCCCTGCTGCGACCATCAGGGCCGAGTTGGTCGGCGAGTCAGTTCCATTTGCAGGTGAGGGGCCTACCAACGGCGGCGGCATTATTCTGCCAGGACAGACGAATGACATTTCAAAGTGGGTGACGAGGGAGCAGATGCGGAACGCCGTGAATCGCGGCGATCCCACCGCACTAAGGCTACCGGCGAACGGTTGCACTCCCCCACGGCCGAGGCGGCCTGTTTGCGGATCGACCAGCGAGTGAAGGGCTGGCCGAGTTCGGTGGGACGGGTAGTGGCCGTCTGAATGACGAATTCCTCGTTGTCAGGCTTGAGTAAGGGCTGTCCCGTAATCCCCGGTGGGTCAGCGCGCGGCGTCAGATGCGGTGCATCGCAAGGCGGAGGGATGTCCGCATACTGGATGTATGGGGACATCCCGACAACGCGGCGAGGTGCCGTAGCTGACGTCGCGCGCCCGCCGGGGATTACGGGACAGCCCTCAGGCGGGGACGGTCGCCCGCCCATTGAGGGGCCAAGCAGGCCAGGCCGATCTCGTTGAACCGGTGAATCACCTCCCGCACCGTGCCCTCGTCGGCCTGACCAGCTGGGCGATTACCGCGACTCGGTCCCCTCCGGCGGACGCCAGGACGTCAACCCGGGTGGTAATGGCCCACCTGGAACAGCCGTGGGCCACCTCCGGCCGG
Organism: Streptomyces sp. NPDC001880; assembly: GCF_053594575.1. Taxonomy (NCBI): domain Bacteria; kingdom Bacillati; phylum Actinomycetota; class Actinomycetes; order Kitasatosporales; family Streptomycetaceae; genus Streptomyces; species Streptomyces sp. NPDC001880. The sequence goes on along the minus strand of NZ_JBSFET010000076.1, from coordinate 29,284 downwards.
CTCAGCCGCGAGTCGTCATCACCAAGGAGACAGACACCGCCACCATCCCGCAGATGGCCAGGAACCCGCCGACGAAACGCAGGAAGCCCTCGGGCACGGCACGAGCTTTGGCCTGCTGTCGCGGGTTTCGCTCCAGGCCGTTCACGATGAGGGCGTGAATCCCGGCAGCTCCTCTTTCCGTGACAAGGGCTCCCCCCACAAAGATCACTACCACTCCCCAGACCAACAGGAACACACCGCCCGCAGCGGAGTCGTTCTGACTGGCGAGAAGGAGCATGCACGAATCCTTCACTGCCAGGGCCACAGGGTCAACACACTGCCGAGACACGTGGAGGCTGGGGGCGCCAGGCGGGGCCGCGCTCGATCTCCGTGCGCACTGGGTAGGAGCGGCCCTCCCCCGCCACGCCGTCCAGCTTCATCAACGGACCAGTCACGCTCCCGGGCCCGTGAATAGCGGACATTCGTAGACATGTGCCCACCGCCCTCGTTTCGGCGGCGCCTGATCGTCGTTCTCTTGGTGGCGTCGCGACGGCAGACTATGGAGGGTGGACTCTGACCTCTACCCTGATCTGGCTGCTGCGGGCAGCCTGGCCGCAGCGCTGGAACAGCTGGCGGCCGAACTCGGTGTCGACCTCACAGTGGTACCCGGCGGTTGGGGCCCACTCGTTTCGGCCGGCATCGCCTCGTCGGTCCCTGAGCGCAAGCCGCTATCCGTTCACATCGGGGCCGAGAGCCGCTGGTTCGGTGTATCCGGCTGGAGTCGCGGAGTCGAACTCATCACCGGAGCCACGCCCGACTTGGCGGAGGTCGTCAGGGCCGGGGCGGCGTGGGGGCGGGGAAGGAGCCTGCGGGAGCTGCGGGCGGAGCTGTCGTTTCTGAGCTCCAGCAAGCGTGCCGAAGCTCACGAACGCGGGCCGGCCGCGGTGGTGGAGCTGCAGTGGCGCACCATGCGGGAGCAGGCGGCCGAGGAACCGGATTTCACAGAGTTCGGCGAACTCGTGGAAGCGGCTCATGCCGAACCGCGGCTACGACAGCTCTATGTGTTCTCCAGCCACTGGACGCTCGGCTTCAGCTCCTGCACCGGATACCCGTTCCGCATTGAGGTGGCCATCGTCCCGTCACACAGTGGCAGCCCATTCCGCCTGAAGACGCATCCTCTCTCCGACGACGTTCTCGGCGAGGCCGCCACAGCCGAGGAAGCCGTCGCCCTGGCGGTGTGCTATCTCCCCACCGATCTCGGTCCTGCCGTCGCGGGAACCGCCGAACAGGATGGCTGAAGTGCGCGAACCATGTCACTGACCATCATCGATACCGTGGTCAGTTGACTTCCCATCAGGAGCTCGTGGACCGAAATCCAACTACCCACTCACAAGAGTGAACCGCGCCGCCGCTGTACCGGCACGACGGCGGACCCGACCGACCACCTCGCTCTTCCGGCCCCTGGGTGCGGTCCCAGTTGTAGCGGCAGCTCCGCGTCGATGAGCTTAACGAGAGCCGACGCATGGAGCGGGGGCGCAGCATGGCCGGCCCCCGCTCCGTGGCCGCGTGCTACGTTCGCGTCATCGGACGACCGGGGGCACGTGGTGACGGAAGCAGGCAAGCCGCAGCCGACAACGCGGGCGCGGCTACGGAGGCAGCCTCAGCAGGCACGCAGCCGGGCCCGGGTCGAGGCCATCCTCGCCGCGGCCGACCGGATCCTGTCTCAGGAGGGGTACGAGGCGCTGACGATGCGGCGGATCGCCGAGGAGGCGGGCGCGCCGGTCGGCAGCATCTACCAGTTCTACCCGGACAAGAGCGCCGTCGTGGACGCACTGGGCCAGCGGTACCTCGATGCCTTCAAGGCCGCCATCGACGAACTCGTCGAGCGTACCGTCGAGGGCGACCTGACCGACCCGGTCGGCATGATGGTCGGCATCTACGCCGAGCTCTTCCGGTCCCAGGCGGGCGGCACGGCTCTGTGGGCCGGGCGGCATCTCAGTCCCGAGCTCGCGCGGGCCGACGAGGCGAGCAACACACACATCGCCGAGGGCCTGCAGCGCATCGTGGAGCACCTGACCGGCGGGCCCGGCGGTCACCGGGCACAACGGGCAACGCGGATGGTGGTGTGGGCCGCCAACGCCGTGCTGCACGAAGTGTTCAAGAGCGACGGCGAGCCGGACCTGGAAACCGTGGACGAGCTCAAGCAGATGCTGAACGCCTACTGGGAGGACCTGCGCGGCCGGCTGACGGCCGCGGAAGGGTGAACCGAGGCGTTCAGCAGCTCGCCGGGCCTCGGGCCTCGGGGCCGGACTGTCGGGCCGACCCGTACCGCCGCGGACCGTGGGTCTCGGCCTCGACGCTCGCCCTGGCCAACGCTGCTACTGCCCGAGCAGCGCCCCCTCCCCCTACCCGCCGGTCAGGTCGTGGTCAGGCCAGACCCATAGAACGTGAACGATAGTTCATGTTACGGTGCGGCCCACCCTGGACGGCGTACCCCGGTCACGAACAGCCGCCCTCCAGGCTGCCGTTGGGGCGCGAAGAGCGACCGTCGGCAGAATTCCGGAGCTGCGCGCGGGCGGCCGAACCTGGGCGACTCGCGCATCACCAATGAAGGCAGGCGCCAGTGACGACGATCTCCACCGATGCCACCCGACTCCCCCGGCTCCCGGCCGACTTCGCCTGGGGCGCCTCGACCGCCGCGTACCAGATCGAGGGCGCCGCCGACGAGGACGGCAAGGGAGCGTCCATCTGGGACACCTTCGTACGGCGCCCCGGGGCCGTACGCGACGGCCACACCGGCGACATTGCCTGCGACCACCACCACAGATTCGACGAGGACGTCGCGCTGATGCGCCGACTCGGCCTCGACGCGTACCGCTTCTCGGTCGCCTGGCCTCGCATCCTGCCGACCGGCGCGGGCAAGGTCGAGCCGCGCGGACTGGACTTCTACGACCGCCTGGTCGACGCGCTGCTCGATGCCGGGATCCAGCCCACACCCACCCTGTTCCATTGGGACCTGCCACAGGCCCTGGAGGACGCGGGCGGCTGGCTGAACCGCGAGACCGCCTATCGGTTCGCCGAGTACGCGGCCGTGGTCGCGGAACGGCTGGGCGACCGGGTCAAGCGGTGGATCACCCTGAACGAGCCCTTCATCCACATGTCTTTCGGCTACGGCTTCGGCGTCCACGCCCCAGGCCGCGCACTGATGCTGGACGCACTGCCCGTCGCACATCACCAGCTGCTCGGCCATGGCCTCGCGACCGCGGCACTGCGGGCCACCGTTCCAGACGGGCAGATACTGATCGCCAACAACTGCACGCCCGTCCGTCTGCGCTCCGACGCCCAGCAGGACGAGGACGTGGCGGCGGCCTCTGCCTATGACACCCTGCACAACCGGCTCTTCAACGACCCTCTGCTGTTGGGGAATTATCCCGACCTTTCGGCCTACGGCATGACCGACCCGAGCTGGGGAGGAGTGGTGCGCGATGGCGATCTCGCCACGGTGGCCGCACCGCTGGACGGGCTGGGCGTCAACTACTACAACCCCACCTGGGTCACCGCTCCGGCCGATCCTGCCGCCGCGCTGCCCTTCGACCTGGCCGAGCCCACGGAGCCGTACGAGCGAACCGCGTTCGACTGGCCGGTGGTCCCCGATGGGCTCACGGAGCTGCTCACCGGCCTCAAGGCCCGCTACGGCAACGGCCTTCCACCGGTGTGGATCACCGAGAACGGCTGCTCGCAGCCGGCCGGGCTGCACGACCAGGCGCGCATCGAGTACCTCGCCGGGCACATCACCGCGGTCGCCCGCGCCGTGTCCCGCGGGGTGGACGTGCGCGGCTACTTCACCTGGTCGTTGCTCGACAACTTCGAGTGGGCCGAGGGCTATCACCAGCGCTTCGGTCTGGTCGAGGTCGACTTCACCACCCGACGTCGCACGCCCCGGGCGAGCTTCGAGTGGTACCGCGACCTGATCGCCTCCCAGCGGTCCTGAGCAACGGAGTCGTCATGTCCCACGCCTCCGCAGCGGACGACGCCGCCGTCTTCGCCGAGCCCACCGTCCCGGTCAGGGCCGGCTGGACGGTCAACCTCTCGCTGGCCACGCTCGCTGTCTTCATGGCGTTCATGACCCCCATTCAGATCCTGCTGCCACTCCAGTTGGAGCACATCGACCCGCACGGCAAGAACGATGCGCTCTCGCTCGTCACCGGCCTCGGCGCGCTCGTCGCGGTAGTGGCCAACCCGCTCGCCGGCGCATGGTCGGACCGCAGCACGAGCCGGTTCGGCCGCCGTCGGCCCTGGATTCTCGGCGGCGCCCTCGCCGGGGCAGGGGGGTTGTCGATCACCGCCACCCAGCACACCGTGACCGGGGTCGCCGTCGGCTGGTGCCTCGCGCAGGCAGGCCTGAACGCGATGCTGGCCGGGGTCACCACCCCGATCGCCGACCGTGTGCCGCTCACCCAACGCGCCCAGGTCTCCGGCTGGACCGGTCTCATGCAGTCCTTCGGCCTCGTCCTCGGCGCGCTGATCACCACACTGCTGATCACCGGTGTCCGCTCCGGCTACGCCACCCTCGCCGTGCTCACTGTCGCACTCTCCCTCCCCTTCGTGCTGCGCCACTCCGAGCCGCCCCTGCCCCGGGCGCTGCGCCCCGCCTTCGACGCCCGCGCCTTCGCCCGCTCGCTCTGGGTGAGTCCCCGGCAGCACCCCGACTTCGGCTGGTCCTGGCTCACCCGATTCCTGATCAACCTCGGCAACGCCCTCGGCACCCTCTACCTGTTCTACTTCCTCGCCGACGCCGTCCACTACGGCGACCCCGGTACCGGCGTACTCATCCTCACAGTGATCTACACCCTCTGCGCCGCACTCACGGCCATCCCCGCCGGTGTCCTGTCCGATCGCATTGGACGCCGCAAGGTCTTCGTCGTCCTCTGTTCGCTGGTCATGGCCGCAGCGGCACTGCTGCTCGCCCTGCTCCACACCTGGCCGTCCGCCCTCACCGCCGCGGCCATCCTCGGCGCGGGTTACGGCATCTACCTCGCCGTCGACCAGGCCCTGGTCACCCAAGTCCTGCCCGAGGCGGCCGACCGCGCCAAAGACCTCGGCGTCATCAACATTGCCAACTCCGGCCCGCAGGTCCTCGCTCCCGCCCTCGCCTCGCCGGTCATCACCCACCTCGGCGGCTACACCGGCCTCTACACCACCGCGGCCCTGGTCATCCTCATCGGCGGTCTCCTCGTCAACCGCATCCGCAACGTGGCCTGACGACGGCCGGACGGGCGGACCCGTCCGGCCGGGCCGCTCCGCTCTCGACTCTCGGCTCTCCGCTCTCCGCTCTCGGCTCTCGATCAACCCGCAACTGACCGCAGCCGAAAACGAGTCCACCAAAGCTGAGGATTCCTCATGTTTCTCGAGCCGGACCGTTGACTCCGCCGACGGTGGTCGCGATTCTGAAACCCGCCAGTAACTTGAGTGCACATGACAATCAAGGTGAGTGATGACCATGGCTCAACCTCCGCGCCGCAGACTCAGATCCCTCACGGTGGTGTCACTGCTCCTCGCCGTGATGTCCCTGGTACTCGGCCCGATGCCCAGCTCCGCGGCGGAGCCCGACCCCGGCTGGTGGACCCCGACCGCGCGGCCCACGCCCGACGCGCAGATCGACGTCACCGGCGAGCCCTTCAAGGGCACCGACGCCCAGGGCCGCGTAAGGGGCTTCGTAGACGCCCACGACCACATCATGTCCAACGAGGGCTTCGGCGGCCGGCTGATCTGCGGCAAGCCGTTCTCGGAGCAGGGCGTCGCCGATGCCCTCAAGGACTGCCCCGAGCACTACCCCGACGGCTCGCTCGCCATCTTCGACTTCGTCACCAAGGGCGGTGACGGCAAACACGACCCCGATGGGTGGCCCACCTTCAAGGACTGGCCCGCCCACGATTCGCTGACCCACCAGCAGAACTACTACGCCGCAATCGAGCGGGCATGGCGCGGCGGCCAGCGGGTGCTGGTCAACGACCTGGTCACCAACGGCGTGATCTGCTCGGTCTACTTCTTCAAGGACCGCAGCTGCGACGAGATGACCGCCATCCGTCTTGAGGCGAAGAAGTCGTACGACATGCAGGCCTTCATCGACAAGATGTACGGCGGCCCGGGCAAGGGCTGGTTCCGGATCGTCACCAACAGCGCGCAGGCCCGCGAGGTCATCGAGCAGGGCAAGCTGGCTGTCGTTCTCGGGGTCGAGATGTCCGAGCCGTTCGGCTGCAAGCAGATCCTGGACATCGCGCAGTGCAGCAAGGAGGACATCGACCGCGGCCTGGACGAGCTGCGCGAACTGGGCGTGAGCAGCATGTTCCTGTGCCACAAGTTCGACAACGCCCTGTGCGGGGTGCGCTACGACTCCGGCGCCCTCGGTACGGCGATCAACGTGGGCCAGTTCCTGTCGACCGGCACCTTCTGGAAGACGGAGACCTGCCGCGGCCCGCAACACGACAACCCCATCGGCAACGCGGTGGCGGCGGAGGCGGAGAAGCAACTGCCGAAGGGGGTGGCCGTCCCCTCGTACTCCTCGGACGCGCAGTGCAACACCCGCGGGCTGACCAGCCTGGGTGAGTACGCGGTGCGCGGGCTGATGAAGCGCCACATGATGCTGGAGGTCGACCACATGAGCGTCAAGGCCGCGGATCAGGCCTTCGACGTCCTCGAGTCCGAGTCGTACCCGGGCGTCATCTCCTCGCACAGCTGGATGGACCTGGGGTGGACCGAGCGGCTCTACAAGCTCGGCGGGTTCGCCACCCAGTACATGAGCGAATCCGCGGCGTTCAGCGCGGAGGCCAGACGCACGGACGCGCTGCGCGAGAAGTACCAGGTCGGCTACGGCTACGGCACCGACATGAACGGCGTCGGCGGCTGGCCGGCCCCGCGGGGCGGGGACATCCCCAACCCGGTGAAGTACCCCTTCCGCAGCACGGACGGCGGCTCGGTGATCGACAAGCAGACCACCGGCGAGCGCACGTGGGACTTCAACACCGATGGCGCGGCGCACTACGGCATGGTCCCGGACTGGATCGAGGACATCCGGATCGTCGGCGGCCAGGAGGTCGTGGACGACCTCTTCACGGGTGCCGAGTCCTACCTGCGCACCTGGGGGAACGCCGAGAAGCACAAGTCCGGGGTGAATCTGGCCTCGGGTGCGACCGCCTCGGCGTCCACGTCGGAGTGGTGGAACCCGTTCGTCAGCTTCGTTCCCGGCAAGGCCGTGGACGGAGACAAGGGCACCCGCTGGGCCAGTGAGTGGAATGACGCCCAGTGGCTGCAGATCGACCTCGGATCCGCGAAGCCGGTCAAGCGTGTCACCCTCGACTGGGAGGCGGCATACGCGAAGTCGTACCGCATCGAGCTGTCCCAGGACGGCGAGAACTGGCAGACGGCGTGGTCCACGGCCGCTGGTGACGGCGGCCTGGACACAGCGTGGTTCGCCCGAACTCCGGCGCGCTACGTACGAATCCAGGGCCTGGAGCGCGGCACCAAGTGGGGCTACTCACTCCACGAGGTCGGCATCTACAGCGACTGACGGCACCGGCGGCGGTGCCCCGGACGGTGCGTGCGGCCTACGAGCAGCCGGCCGAAGCGGGGCTGGGGCAGCCGGCCGACGAAGCATGGGCCAGGGCTCGGCCGCTCTGCAGGATCTGCACCACGAGCGGGACGGCGAGCCGGCTGGGCGCTGTGTCTGGTGGCATGGCGCCCTCCGGCCGCCGTCGCCGCGCCCGTATGGCAGGGAATCGTCGAAGCCGGCCGGCCTGCACCGGTCCAGGACCGGTTCGCGGCCATCGGCTTTTCCCCCTCCCGAGGCCACGGGCTCGCCGTGGATGATCGCGGCCGACACCCGGAGCGTGGACCTCGACGGCGGGTCGTGGGGCGCAGGCCGCCTCACGTGTTCGGGGCGCGGCGTCTGGTGCGGTGCATCGCAAGGCGCCGGAGCGTCTTGATAGCGGAGCTGTTCGGACGTTTCGGCAACGCCGCGAGGCGCCGTGCCAGACGCCGCGACCCCGGCCATGATCCGCCGGACACGCCCTAGGGAAGGGGGCAGGTGAGCGGCAGGATGCGTTCGGTCAGCTGCCCGGTGAGGTGAGTGTCGGTGACGGCGGCTTCGGTGAGCCAGTCCGCTGCGGTCAGCTGGTCGATCATGTGCTGCAATTCGCCGGGATCCACTGGGCACAGGGCGGCGAGGGAATCCAGGGCAATGCCCGTCCCGCCAGGGCCGAGCCGTCCCGATGCGCTGGTCTGGGTGGCCAGGGTCAGGGCGAGCAGCCGGGTAGCTGCGGCGGTCTTGGCCTTGCGGAGCTTCTTGTCCGAGACGACTCTCTGGGCCCATCCGCTGAGTTTGGGCCGCAGCTTCCTGCCGAGCGTGAACGGGCCCGGGCTGTCCTCGCGGGGCACGAGGGACGGGACGGTGACCGGGGTGGGGCTCTCGGGGCGGGAGGCGAGCAGGTCACCGGTGGTGCCGGGGATGCTCAGCCATCCGCAGCCGGTCAGCTGCGCGACCAGGTCCTCCGGATCGGTCAGGCCCAGCGCGGTGAGGTCCTGTCCCACGAGGTTACCGGCGCCGGTGTGCGCGGTGCGCAGAGTCAGCATCACCACCAGCAGCCGTGCCTCGGGGCCGGGCAACGGGCTGTGGCCGGCCACGTACGCGAGAACGGACCGGGCGTGGCCCCACTGGGCGGGGCCGGTCAGCAAGCGGGCCACGGCCGCAGTGTTGCTGTCCGGGGCGGTGCTGCCCGGGGTCAGACCGGTGCGCTGCTGGTGCTGGAGGCGGGCGGCGGCGGCGGCCTGCTCGGCACGCTGGGCGTCCAGTCTCAGGCGGGTGTCACCGGTGACCTCGGCCCAGGCCGCGAATGCACTCGCCTTGCGGGTGTGGAGGTCGGACAGGAGCGCCAGGTCGGGTTGATCACGCTGTTGGTAGGCGCGGAAGAGGTTACCGAGTTCGATGAGTTCGTCCCTCAGGGTGATGGGGCGCAGATTCTGCGGGACGAGGCGCTGAGCGATCTTCCCCTGGGGTGGGCGGCGCCGCATGGGCGCGGAGCGGGGAGCCGGCACATCCGTCCTGGCCGCGCCCTGGCCGTCGGAGAACTGCGGTGCGCCCGCGCCCGGGGCTGCGGGGGCCGGGCAATTGGGGAGTTGGGGCCCGGGTGCCTGGGATGTGGCTGCGGTCTTCGCTCCGGGAGTGGCGGCAGCACACCGCGAGCAGCACTCCATGGCCTGCCACCAGCGTCCTCCCCGGTCGGTGACCACGGCCAGCACGACCGGCCCGCCGCACTGCCAGGGTTCGGCACGCGCATGCCGGCCGGTGTCGGGCAGATGAGTCTGGCAGCCCTCGGCCCTGCATGCGCAGTACGCCTCGGCCCTGGGGGCGGGGGCAGCACGCAGGTGTGCCTTGAGGTGGGCGACCGCTGCCGCACGGCCGACGGTCGCGGACGGCAGACGTTGTTCGGCACAGGCAGGGCGGCTGCACGAGATGCGCACCGCTGCACTGCCCCGGCCTGCGGCGTCCAGACGCACTGTCCACCGGCGTCCCGGCACCCGCTCGTCCAGCTCGCTTCCCGTAGCCTGCGTCATCCCGCTCTTCCTCCCCGTTCCGTGTCCCTGACTGTCATGCGCTGCCCGCCAAGGCCGATGGCGTGGCGAGTCAAGCGTATGTGGCTCACCGAGCCGGCAGGGGCGTCTGCGAAGTGCGGGTCGACGACTGATCCGCCGCGTGGTATTAGGCCAGGTCCGATGACTTTGTGCCATTCGTCGGCAATACGCCTCCAACATCGCTGAGGCCCGGCTACACAAGAAGGCGGGGTGGCACGTAGCGGCCTCATCTGTGTGATTGGCCGGTCGTGCGGGAGGTCTGGGCGGTTGCTGACTATCAACGTAGCTGTGCTGCTTGCAGTCATTGTCATCCTCCGATTGCGTCGGCGTACGGAGGCCCGCAGCCGCTTCGACGAGAAGATGACCGTCGTCATCGTCCTGGTGCTCGGGATCCTTCTGGCACCCACCCCGGTGGGCCAGGGCGTCCTGAGCTTCCTGGGGCAGCTCGCGAGCGGCGTGACACTGGCCAGCCGGTGAGCCCCCGCAGGCGCCGGCCCACGGCGTCCAGGCGCACGGCAGCGCGGCGGCGTACCCGCGGGCGCGGCAGGCGGCGGCGTGCGGATGACCGGCTGGTCGAACTTCTCGTAGTCGCGGTTCTGGGCGTCGCCCTGGTCGTGGCCGTGGTCAATTGGCTGTTGGTGCACTGGTGGGTCCTGGTCGCCATCGGTGTCCTTGCCGCGCTGGCCGGCGGCGTCCGGCTCCACCAGAAGCACCAGCGAGCCCGGTGGGAAGCGGTCCGTACGCGGGGCCTGCGCTATGGGCTGACGCAGTTGGATGACCTGCACCACGCCCGGTTCGAGGACGCGGTGCGGGAACTGATGCACCGTGACGGCTGCCAGGACGCGGTCCGCGTAGGAGGCGGCGGCGACCTGGGGGCCGACGTGAAGGCCACCGACCCTTACGGACGGCGCTGGGTCATCCAGTGCAAACACCGCCGCGACGGCCTCGCCGGATCCGCCGTGGGCACCCCGGACCTTCAGGTCCTCAACGGCACCGCCCGCCAGGTCCACGGCGCCGATGTCGCGGTGATCGTCACCAATGGCCGCGTCACGGCGCCGGCCGTCGCCTTCGCCAAGCAGCAGCGTCTCCATGTCGTCGACCGCCACACCCTCGGTGTGTGGGCGGCCGGCTCACGCCCCTTGTGGGAACTGCTCCGGGCCGTCCCACCGCCCCGCAAACCGACCTCGCTCTCCTGAAGCCGCGTGCCGACGTCCTCGTTCCGGCACCCTGGGCAAGGTCACGAACTGCCGGTTCGGGGTCGGTGTCCACACGGCGTCCGACACCGCGTCATGCACGCTGCCCTGGCGTCTGTACCTGCCCCGCCGCTGTGACGGGGCCCAAGCGGCGGCCCGACAAGCCCGCCGCCGGATCCCGGCGGGCGGGCCCTGCGACACCACCTGACAAAGCCCCGCCGGCTGCCGTGCTAAAATGATGACCATCACATAAGCCTTCTCGGTGCGGACTTCGATCCGTCGAGGAGGCTTTTTCATGCCCGGGTCCAGCTCGACCCGGCACTGGTGGACCCGCTTCGAAGGTACTCACCCGCCGAGCGACCCGAATGCGCCGCGCCACCCGTCCGTTCCGCGTCCCAGCCTGCAAGAGGAGATCCATGTCATGAGCCCTCGAACGAACGCCGAAGCAGCCACGAGTACTTGGCAGCTCGGTGACCTGACCGTCAACCGCGTCGGGTTCGGCGCGATGCGCCTGACCGGTACCGCGCCCTTCGACCGCGGCGTGCCGCGCGACCGCGAGCAGTCGATCGGCGTGCTCCGGCAGGCGGTCGAGCTCGGCGTGAACCACATCGACACCGCCTCGTTCTACTTCTCAGCGACGCGCTCCGCCAACGAGCTGATCAACCGGGCGCTGGCGCCATACCCTGAGGATCTGGTCATCACCACCAAGGTCTGGCCCGGCCGCGATCCCTCGGGCGCATGGTGGTGGGCCACGCCGGCACAGTTGCGCGGCCAGGTCGAGGAGAACCTGCGTCAACTCGGCCGCGATCACCTGGACGTGGTGAACCTGCGCCTGCCACCGAGTCGGCGGGACGGCTCGATCAGCGAGCATTTCGGCGCGTTGGCCGAACTGCGCGATGCCGGGCTGATCCGTCACCTCGGCATCTCCAACGTCACATCCGAGCAACTGGCCGAGGCCCTGGCCATAGCCCCGGTCGTCTGCGTGCAGAACCCTTACGGGGTCGGCGCGTCCAACGAGGACCAGGCCCTCCTGCGGCTCTGCGGCGAACTCGGCCTCGCCTTCGTCCCGTTCTTCGCGATAGCCGGCTCCGGGCGCGAGGCGGGTCCGGCTGCCCGTGACAGCGAGGCGGTATGCGCCGTCGCCCGCGCACACGGAGTGTCCGCCGCGCAGGTCCGGCTGGCCTGGACCTTGCAGCAGGGACCTCATGTCCTCGCAATACCGGGCACCTGCGATCCGGAGCACCTCGCACAGAACATGGCGGCCGGCGCACTGCGGCTCTCGGAGGAGGAGATGGCACGCCTCGCGTAGGGGCTTTCGTTTGGATCAGGCCGGATCAGGGAGCGGGGTCCGGTGCCGTGCAGCGCAAGGCGGAGGAGGAAGTCGGATGGGCTCTCCCCCGGTCGAGCGGAGCCGAGAGCTTGTGAAAGGAGCCCTGTCGACGGACGAGTGGCAGCGTGCCTGGCGCAACCTGCGCAGCGCGCGTTCGTTCACCCGGTGATCATGCTCATCTTCATCGGGGCTTCTCGCATGACGTCGCCGTGCGACCGGGTCGAGATCCCGGACGCCGTCTCCGGGACGCTCTCCGCTCGACCTGCAACCAACACACAGCCGTAGCGGCAAGGCAGCGGATGACCGCAGGAGGGGGTGTGTACGCGACGGCGTGCCTCACCCCCCCCTTACGTCATCCCCTGTTCCGACGATCCCTTCGAAGGCGCCGCTGCGACAGTGCCGCCGAGGGAGGAAGTCCCATCCACAGCAGTACATCGGCACATCGGCGGCGGGCTGGCATGTTCCAGTTCCAGGGAACGGAGTGCCAATTCACCCGAACGGAGTAACACGTCTGGCTTACGCACCCACGGGGCCGGGCCCCGGGCAGGGGCCGTGCCAGCCCTGGCTGACCTGGCCCCGGGGGCGAAGGTCTCCCGAGAGCGCAACATTTCCTCGATCCGGGGCTGTTGCGCTACCGCCACTGGCATGCCCGCGGCTGCGGCCCAGACGAGGGCTCCTCCAGCGTCGGCTGGAACTTCTGCTTCGAGCTCCGCGCGCTTGCGGCTCACGGCCTCGTCGTACTCGGGTGTGCCCACCCACAGACTCACGTCGTCCGCATCCTCGGGCTCCTCGGTGAGGAGTGCTGCCGCGTTGTCCAGGTTGAGCCATGCCTGCCAACGCGGGCTCGCATCAGCGGGAGGGTTCGATTCCCCAAGCGGCGGCTCGGGCGGCGGCGGCCGCGCGGTTGGGGAGGTCGAGCTTGGCAAGGATGTGCTCGATGTGGGTCCCTACGGTGCGCGGCGTGATGTGCAGCCTCTCGGCGATCTCCCGGTTGGTCCTGCCGACGGTCAGTTCGGCCAGCACCTGGACCTCCCGCGGCGAAAGTCCGCCGGGCCGCCGCGCATCCACAGCGGAGTCGACCGCGGCGAGCTCCCCGGGTGGCGGGCCCGCACACCGGCCGACGGTAGCGGCGAGGGCCTCGGTGAGCAGGGTGACCACCGCGCGCGCCGGATCGGGCGTGCGCAGTGGTCTGCGGGTGCTGACGTTCAGCATGCCGACGTACCGGCCGTCGGCGTTGAAAAGGCACTGGGCCACGCCGTCCTCGATGCCGAGCGGACACAGCACATCCTGGAAACCCGGGGATGCAGCCAGGAGCTGCCAGGGGACATCTCTGAGCCAGAGCCCGCCTCGGGCCGGACTGCGGAGCACGGGGAAGACCGGATCGTGATGAAGACGGGTCTCGATGTAGGCCGTGGCATCGTCCGGGTAGCTTCCGGCCAGGGTGGTATGACGTCGGCGCAGTGGGTCCCACCGGGCCAGGGAAGCGTGGTCGTACTCCATCACCTCTGACAGCGCAGCCAGGACGGTGTCGACGCCGGTCACGCCGCTCGTGGCGCTCCTGGCGGCCTCTCGAACGTGGACGGCCGCGTCCAGGATGTCCGCCGTGCTCCGCTGTGCTGCCATCGTCCAAGGATGATCACGCGCCCGGAATACGTCAATCGCGAAGGGTGTCGTGCACGACCTGCCCATCCATGACAGTGAGGACGACGGGCATGTCCGGGATGTCGTGGGGGTCGGCTGTGAGCAGGTCTCCGTCGAGCACACAGAGATCGGCGACCTTGCCCGGTTCCAGTGAGCCCTTCCAGTCGTCGGCGAAGTCCTGCCAGGCCGCGTCGATCGTGTACGTACGGATCGCCTCGGCCAGGCCGATGCACTGTTCGGGGCCGCTGACCCGGCCGGCGGCCTTCGACTCGCGCAGCAGCATGGTGGCGACGCCCTGGCGCCAGTCCGGGTACGTGACGGGGGCGTCGGACCCGCTCGCGACCCGCACGCCGGCGTCGATGGCGTCACGATATGGCCATGCGTACGCGGCCCGTCCGGCGCCGACGAACTCCTCCTCCATGTCGGCGACGGTCCACTTGATGGTGGGGTTCATGTTGACGCCGAAGCCATGTGCGGCCAGCACCTTCATGCTGTGTGCGGTGAGGAAGTCGCCGTGGATGACGTAGTGACGCGCGTCGGGCCGCGGGCGCTCGGCCATGGCCGCGGCGAAGGCGTCCGCGACGGTGTCGATGGCCCGGTCACCGGTGACGTGGACGCCCAGCTGGTGCCCGGCGGCATGGGCATAGCGGATCATGGCGTCGATCTCGGCGGTGCGCTCGGCGTCGGTCTCACCGCCGACGCACAGGGAGCCGCAGCCACCCCCGACGTACGGCTCGTGCATCCAGGCCGTCTTGTTGGGGACGATGCCGTCGGCGAAGATCTTGACCCCGAGGATCGCGAGGCGGCGCGGATCGGCGTCGCCCGGCGTGCCGAGGGCGGTGAGTGCGCGGGCGAACTCCTCGGCGGTGCCGGCCATGCCGGTGGGCAGGAGCAGAACGCCGAGGCGGGCGGTCAGTTCGCCGTCGGTCAGCAGCTGACGGTAGACGTCGAGGGTCTCTGCACCGAGCGCGCCCCGCATGATGCCGTCGCCGCCGGGGCCGAGCCCAGGCTCGGTGTAGCTGGTCACGCCGAGGCGGGCGAGCGTGGTGAGGGTCGACCTGATCGCGGCTATCCGCTCCTGCCGACTGAGCGACGGCAACGCGTTCTGGACGAGGGCCTGGGCCCCCTCGTGGAGCAGCCCGGTCGGTTCTCCGGCTTCGTCCACGACGATGGCCCCGCCGGGCGGTGCGACGGTGTGCCGGTCGATCCCGATGAGCTCCAGTGCCTTGGAGTTGACCCAGGTGGCGTGCCCGGAAAAGGAGTACAGGACGACGGGGTGGTCCGGGCTCACGGCATCGAGATCGCGCCGGGAGGGCAGCCGCGAAGGGTCGAAGACGCACTCGTCGAGGTAACCGGTGTCCCAGCCGTGCCCCGTGATCCACTGCCCAGCCGGAACCCGCCCGGCGGTCTCCCGTACCACCTCGGCCACGTCCGCGAGGCAGGACACGGCGGGATGGCCGAGGTCGAGGGAGAGCGGAGGCGTCGCCATGCCGAAGGCACATCCGTGAAGATGGGAATCGTTGATACCGGGAAGCAGCGTCGCCCCACGCAGGTCGACAACGCGGGTGCCGGGTCCGACGAGCGGCGCGACGTCGTCCCGCCCACCGACGGCACTGATGACCCCACCGGTCACCGCCAGGGCCGAGGCGACGGAGAACTCCGCATCGACCGTGACCACGCGCCCACCGAGAAACACCAGATCCGCATACACGTCCACAGAAGGGTCCTTTCGAAGATCGGGTGCACCACGGCCACCCGCGAACGATCTCCCAAGGACTATGGCCACGCCCTTACCCTCCGCACATCGGTCATCCCACCGATACGCGCTCTCGTAGTCCTGGTCCCTGATCGTTTTGCCCCGCCGATCAGCCGGTCGGCGGGGCAAAACGCGGCACCAGACGGTCAGTTGCAATTCACCAGCAACGTCCGACACCGGCTCGGGCTCTCGGGTCAGGGGCGGTGACCTCGAAGAGGTGCTCATGGCTGGTGTTCACTGCGCTGCCCCAGTTACCGAGGACGTCCTTCACCGCATGAGGACGCCCCCGTGATGGTGGGCGGATTCTAGGGATCGTTGCAACACGTGATCACTGGCGTGTCTGGCGAGCAGTGCAAGCATTGGCTCGGCTGGGAGTTCCCGGCCGAGCCAGTGCTGCGTTGTAGGCGGGAGTGCGCTGCCTGTTCCGGCGAGCCCGGAGTTCAAGTGCGCCGTGCTGGTCATCGCGCACCGGCTGTCCACCATCGTGCAGGCCGACCTCATCATCGTGAGGGAGGAGGGAAGCGTGCGAGCGGTCGGCACCCACCGCGAGCTCATCGAATCCGACGAGGTGTACCGGCGGCTTGCCGGCCGGCAGTTCGCCGCCGAGGAAGCGTCGGCATGACGCGCGCCGATGTCGCCGGAGGCCCCCTCCGGCGACATCGCGTCCGCCATGTCGGCATTCCCCCGGGGGAAGTCAGCCCCACGCTCCGAGGGTGAACTCGGCGATCACTACCGAGAGCAGGAATGAAGCGGTGATCGCGACGAGCCCGACCGGGATGATTTTCCAGCCGATGTGGCGCAGCAACGGCAGATCCTTGCCCAGCGACAGTCCCGCGAGGGTAAGCATGATCGTGGCGATGGACAGGAAGTCCACCGAGCCGACCAGACTGTTGAGGCTGCCGGAGGCGAAGAACCACGGGCTGGACACGTACGCGCCCACCGTGGTGATCCACACGATCGCGGAGATCTTCCGGCTGACCTTGGCGAGGAACAGACCGAGCAGCACCAGGCCCAGCAGCACGGCGTAGCCGCCGACGATGTCCCAGCCGATCGTGCCGGCCGCGACGGAGGCGGTGCCGAGGCCGAGCACCGTCAGGACGCCGAGCGAAAGCCAGAGCGGGATCCTGATCTCGCCCAAGGCGGCGGCGACTTCCTCCCGGAAGGCGCGGTTCGCGGCGGCGTCGTCCGTCGGGCCGTCCGGGGCGGAGGCGGCGTCGGGCGACGTCGTCCCCGGCGCGCGGGTGTTCTGACGGCGGGTGAGGAAGCGGTAGAAGCGGTCCGCCAGCGGCAGTGCTACGTAGATGCCCACGTAGACCCCGAGGATGGTGGTGATGAGGTTCGACACCGCCGCCATGCCGAGGATGGCTTCCTCGTGCCCCGGGTAAGCGGCCACGATGCTGGCCGAGGACGCGGCCATCATCGATCCCGAGCCGACGCCGGCGCCCATGGCGAGGGCCAATGGGTCGAAGATGTTCCAGTTCGACACCAACGAGGTCAGGAGCGTGATGAACACCGCTCCGAACATCGTGCCGAACACATACATGGCCAGGACGCCGCGGTACTGGTCGGAGTCCGGCCCGTACTTCTCCGAGACCATGGCGAAGGATGGCTCGCGGTCCAGCGAGAAGGTGGCTCCGACCGTGGCCTTGCCCAAGCGCAGTACGACGGCGAGCGGCAGGGCCACGGCCACCGTGCCCAGTAGATGGCCGATCTCCTGGAGCAGCAGCGCGGGCCCGGCCTTGACGAGCGTCGGCAGGCTGGGGCCGATGTTGAAGGCGAGCCGGGCGACCAGGATCATCACGGCCACGCCGACGAGCGCGGACGCCACTTTCTGGAGACGGATGCCGAGGGGGCGGACCTTCTGGACCGACACCAGCAGGCCCAGGATCAGACCCCACACCATGGGGAAGACGATGACGGAGCCGACGCCCAGGTCGATGTCGAACTGCCCGACGGCCTGCACGACCAGGGCGATGACCAGGGCGAGGGCGGCGATCGGCAGGGTCTGACGCGACCCGGCGACGCGGTCCTTGGCCGCGGCGGTGAGGGTGCTCATGTCGACACCGCCTCGTTACGGGCGTCACGGCGGTAGGCCGCGGCAATGAACCGGTGCCGGTGCTCGGTATCGCCCGCCGCGTCGACGACGGTCCAGGCAAGGGCACGGGCCGCCTCGAACATCATGTCGTACGCCACGGATGTGTCGGCGACGGCCGCGAAGGCGTGGGAGTGAATGGGCACGTCGACTCCCGGGATGCTCAGCCACGGGTGGAGGCTGGGGATGACCTGGCTGATGTTGCCCATGTCGGTCGAACCGCCGGCGAGCCGGTCACCGGAGGTGACGTCCCGCCCGAAGGCAGCCATGGCCGACGTCCAGAAGCCCGCCAGCGCGTCGTCCTGCACGAGCGGCTCGTAGAGCGGCTCGGTGGCCTCCACGGTCAGCTCGGCACCGGTCGCCAGGGCCGCACCCTCGAAACACCGCCGGACACGCTTCAGCAGCGTCTCGTACTCGGGCAGGGTGAATGCCCGGCACTCGAAGTCGACGACGGCCCGCTCGGGGATGATGTTGGTGGCGACGCCGCCTTCGGAGACGAACAGCGCCACCCGCTGGTCGCCCGGCAGTTGCTGGCGCAGCAGACCGACGGCCACCTGGGAGAGCGTGGCGGCGTCGGCGGCGTTCACGCCCTGGTGGGGTGCGGCTGCGGCGTGCGCCGCACATCCCCGGTACACGGCCCGGTACCGGCCGACCGCCTGCGCGGTGCTCCCGGCGGGGTTGTAGCCGACCCCGTCCTGTACCGGGTGGACCATCAGAGCCAGGCCCACTCCGTCGAACGCACCGGCCTCCAGCAGCAGCGCCTTGCCGCCGCCGTGCTCCTCGGCCGGGGTGCCTATCGCCTTCAGCGTGATGCCGAGTTCGTCGACGTACGGGGCCAGGGCCAGCGCGGCAGCCACCGAGGCGCCGGCGATGAGGTTGTGGCCGCAGGCATGACCGACCTCGGGCAGCGCGTCGTACTCGACGCAGAGCGCGACCGTCAACTCGCCGCTGCCCGCGGTGGCGGTGAAAGCGGTCGGCAGACCGCCCGTGCCGTGCTCGACCGTGAACCCGCCCTCGGCGAGCAGCTCGCTGATCGCCGCGGCGGACTCGGCTTCCTGGAAGGCGATTTCGGGACGCGCGTGCAGGGCACGTGCCAGCTTGAGCACGCGGTCATGCCAGTCCGACACGCCCGTGAAGGTGTCGGTCTTGAGCCGGTTGCCGGCGCCAGCGGGATTCTTCGTGGCCACGGATGCCTCCTAGTAGCTCAGTGAGGGGAACGGGGTGCCGGCGGCCCGGGTGGGCGTCCAGACGGCCTTGGTCTGCGTGTACTCGTCCAGCACCCCGGGACCGGAGGAGCGGCCGTGTCCGGAGTCCCCGAAACCGCCGAAGGGCACCGCGACGTGGATGGTCTTGTAGGCGTTGATCCAGAAGGTGCCGGACTTCACGGCGCGCGCCACGTGGTGGGCGCGGGCGACGTCCTGGGTCCAGACCGCCCCGGCCAGGCCGAAGTTCGTGGCGTTGGCGCGGGCGATGGCCTCCGCCTCGGTATCGAAGGCGTCGGCGCCGACCACGGGTCCGAAGACCTCGGTGGTCTCCAGCGGGTTGGCGGGCGTGACCCCGTCCAGCAGGGTGGGCGGCACCCAGCGTCCGCTCGCCAGCGCCGAGTCGGTGAGCCGGGCGGGCAGCTGTGTGCCGGTCACCCGGCGGGCACCGCCCGCGAGCCCGGCCTCGATCAGCGAGGTGACCGTGCCGAACTGGGGCTGGGTGATGATGGGGCCGACCTCGGTGGTGGGGTCGAGGGGGTCGCCCAGCCGCAGCCTGGACGCTCGCTCGGCCACGCGCGCGATGAACTCCGCGTGCACGGAACGCTCCACGAGCAGTCTGGAGCCGGCCACGCACGACTGGCCCGCTCCGGAGAAGACGGCCGACACGGCGCCGTCGGCAGCCCGGTCCAGGTCGGCGTCGGCGAAGACGATGTTGGCGCTCTTGCCACCGAGTTCGAGGACGGTCGGGATACCGGCGCCCGCCGCAGCGACCGCCACCCGGCGGCCGGTGGCGACCGAGCCGATGAAGGACACCTTGCCGACCCGGGAGTCGGAGGTGAGGGCGGCGCCGACGGTGGCGCCGAGGCCGGTGGCGACGTTGAACACTCCGTCCGGCAGGCCTGCCCGGTGGGCCAGCTGGGCCAGCCGCAGTGTGGAGGCCGGGGTGAATTCGCTGGGCTTGACAACGACGGCGTTGCCGGCCGCGAGCGGTGCGGCCGAGTTCCAGCCACCCGTGAAAAGGGGCGCGTTCCACGGGGTGACGGCCACCACGACGCCCCAGGGGATCCGTTCGGTGTAGGTGTGCCAGTTGCCCGGGACGGGGATCGTGTGGCCCAGCAGCTTGTCCGCCCACCCCGCGTAGTAGCCGAACATCTCGGCGACCTTGGCGGCCTCGGCGTGGGTGTCGCGCACGGGCTTGCCGGTGGTGGCGGATTCCAGGAGCGCGAGTTCCTCGGTGTGCTCGCCGATCGTCCGGGAGACCTCGCGCAGGATCGCGGCGCGTTCGAACGGGTCGGTCGTGGCCCAGACCTCGGCCCCGCGGACGGCGGAGGCCAGCACGGCGTCGGCTCCTTCGGTCCCGGCGTCGGCGTAGTCGGCGAAGCCCTCTCCGGTCGCGGCGGTGGTGAGGCGCACGGTCTCGCCGCCGCCGGTGACGACCTGACCGTCGACGAACGAGCCCAGGCCCTGCGGGAAGGCGGCGTCGAGAGCGGCACGGGCGGTGACGGCGCCGGACGTGCTCAGGTCCGTCGGGAAGGTGGTGATGCTCATGCTGCGGTGGCTCCTTCGGAGGTGAGGGAGGGGGCTACGGTGCGGGCGATCTCGGTGAAGTCGGCGTCGGGACCGAGCGCGGCCAGGGCCTCCTGCCAGACGCTGCTGGCGGCGGCGAGCAGTTGCGGGGTCGCACCGCGCTGCCCGGCGGTCTCGACGGCGAGTGCGGCGTCCCGGGCCATGAGTCCGAGGGCGAAGCCGGAGTCGTAGGTGCCGGTGAGCACCCAGTCCGGGTACATGGCCGCGGACGCTTTGCTGGCGCCGGACGCCCCGCTGATGCCGGCCGCCGCGGAGGAGGGATCGACGCCGTACGCCTTCGCCACGGCGAGGGCCTCGCCGACCGCGACCAGGTTGACCGCCGCAAGGGCGTTGTTGAGGAGCTTGACCACGTTTCCGGAGCCGGGGGCGCCGAGGTGGCGGTACTGGCCGCCGGTGAGTGCGTCCAGGACGGGCCGGGCCGCGTCGAGCGCGTCCGGGGTGGCACCGACGAACGCGGCGAGCCGGCCGTCGGCCGCGCCGTCACGGCCGCCCGAGACAGGTGCGTCCACGAAGGCGGCGTCCTTGTCCGCCGCGAGGGCCGCGCACGCGGCGGACGTGCCCGGCTCCGATGTCGTGGTGTCGACGATGGCGAGCGTGCCCGGCCGCGCCAGCAGAGCGGGCACGGTCGCCTCGACCACCCGGGCCGAGGGCAGCGACAGGACCACATAGGGCGTGCCGGCCAACTGGTCGAGGTCCTCGACGACCTCCACGCCCTCCTTCGCAGCGGCGGACCTGGCGGCGGGCGACGGATCGAATCCGCGCACCTGCCACCCTGCCCGCAGCAGGGCGGAAGCCATGGCACCGCCCATCGAGCCGAGGCCGACAACGGCGATGTGCTTGCTCATCAGTGCTCCTGTCATGAGAGGACGTGCGTGCGGACACGAGCGAGGCCGGGGAGAAGGGCCTCGCCGGCCCGGGGGAGACGGTTTTCAGTGGGCCCCGACATGCCTTGGGAAGGGGCGGCCGGGGCAGGCCCGTCGGCGCGGTCAGCGCTCGTACGCGGCGATGAAAAAGGTGTGTTGAAAGGCGCGTGGGCCATCGGCGCTCCGAAGACGGCGCGCCGGTCGGGCGGCGTGGGAGCGTGTGCGGTACGGCGGCGGCAGCCGGTGGGGCGCGCCGCCCGATAGGGGCTGTGCTGAGAGGTGTCGCCGACCGCGCGGACCGGATCGGACGTCCACACGGCGCGAAGGGAGAGCGGTTCAGTCGAGGTAGACGTCCAGGTCCTTCCAGAGTTGCTGGGTGCGGCGGATCGCGGCACGGCTGCGCTCGGGCTGAGCTGTCTGCATGCCGGCGAGAAGTCCGTAGACCACTGAAGTGGCGGCCGTGACGGACTGGAAGAAGGAGATGCCCTCCGACGGCACGATCAGCAGATGGTGGGCGATGGAGGTGGCGAGCCGGCCCCGTCGCATGTCGGTGATCGCCACCACCGTGGCGCCCGCCGCACGGGCTGCGTCGGCTGCGACGATGATCTGTTTCATGGACCGCCACATGTTGACGACTACGAGCACGTCACCCGGGCCGAGGCAGTTGACAGCGGTCGCCAGATGGACGCCGGCCCGGTTCTCCAGCGTGACGGGGTAGCCCATCGTGGAGCCGAGGTGCGCCATGACACTGGCCGGACCGGCGAAGGAGCCGGCTCCGACCACCAGGATCGATCGGGCCGAGGCCAGCGTGGCGATGGCCGCCTCCGCGTCGGCGGCGGAGTTGTTCTCCAGGGTCTGGCGCAGATTCTCGATGTCGTGCGTGAGCGAGTCGTGCAGCGGGCTGCGGTGCTCGCCATGTTCGGTCAGGGTCTCCTCGGTGGAGATGTGTACCAAGTAGCGGGCCCGCAACTCGCGTTGCAGATCCGGCCAGCCCCGGTAGCCCAACGTCTGGGCTGCCCGCACCACCGTCGAACTGTTCACGTCCGCCCGCTCGGCGATCTCCGCGATCTCCGCGTACGAGGACAGCTGCGGATTGCGGACGATGACGTCGACGACCCGGGCTTGAGCCTTGGACAGCGGTACATCGGGCAGGGCGTCGCCCAGCCACTGGCTGCCGCCGTCGGCGGGGTCGTGGTTCTGCAGTGCGGACACAGATTTTGCTCCCTGGTACGAAACGCAGCATGTAGCAACCGTGATTGCAGAACCGTACATCGCAATTCCATTTGCAGGAACCCCTCTGTGCTCCGGCCAGGTAGATCCGCGCACTGAGGTTCGCTCCCCGCTGGCTATTTCGCAGCCAATCCCGGTACGACGCGTCCCTCCCTCCATCAGCAGCTCCGCATTGATCTGACGGCCCGGCGCGGGCGCGGACCCGCCGACGGTCAGCGTGGCGACGCGGACCGCCGTCGCCACCGCACGGTTCGGCGCGCAGACCGCGCAGCCTTCATTCGCCGCCCGGCTTCGCGGGGTGGCCCGGCAGCGGCGTACGGCGGTCCTCGCCGCGGCGGGCACCCTCAGCGTCCTGGTCGTTGTCGCCGGCCTGCTCCTGCCCCGAGCCTTCTCCGGCTCGTCTGCCATGGGGGCAACGGCACCGGGAGCACCGGCAGCCCCACGGCCGCAGCGAAACAGCTGGCGGTGCGGGAACAGTGGTCGTCCGACGAGGACCTCTGGCAGCCGGTGGTCGCCGACGGCAATGTGGTCGGCGAGGGCCAGAACGGCGTGCTGCACGCAGTGGACGCCGGCAGCGGCGACGCCGTGCGGACGTACGACGAACCGAGCGGGGTTTCCCTGGAAGGCGTGAGCGACGGACTGGTGGTTGGCCTCCGGCAGGGAGATCGGCACGCTCCAAGACGTCGACCTGGACAGCGGTAAGCGGGTCTGGAGCGTGGACGCCAAAGCGCACACGGCGCCCGGCACGAAGCTCAACCTCTACCTGAGGGTCGTCCTTGCCGAGGAAACCGTCTACGTGAACACCATGTACGACCCGCCCGAGGGGTCCGATCGCTACGGCACGTACGCCGTGTCGGCACTGGACGCCGCCACCGGGCGCCTGAAGTGGACCCGGCCGGTCGAGTACGTCACGTCCAACGCGCTCGCGGTGGCGGACGCTGTGACTGCAGCCGGCCAGGGCCCGGGACCAGCCACATGCGGCCTCAAGAGTCCGCGCTCACCGCTGTTCACGCAGCAGCGCGAGGCGACGTTTGTATTCGTCCTCGTCGATTTCCCCGCGGGCGAACCGCTCGGCGAGCAGTTCCTCCGCTCGCCTGCCTCCCCACCCGTGCTCGCCGGAGGAAGTAGGCGGGCCGGGCTGGTGGCCACGGCGGGCGCTGGTCAGGTAGTGGACAAGAGCAACGATGCCGGCGATCACCAGTACGAAGAGCAGCGCCATGACCGCGGTCATGACGAACCAGCCGCCCCATCCCCAGCGGCCGTCGTACCACATCATGCCGATCACTTCCTTTGGCCGGTTTCCGCAATTCCAGCGTGGATGAGGTACTGCTTCGGCGAAAATCGGGAGCATGGCTCCCTGCGCTGGGTCGAACGGCTCCAGGGGCTCATGCCAGCGGTTTCCACTGGGGCTCATGCCAGCGGTTTGAAGAGCGACCGCAGCGTGAGGCCGCCACCCTGGAACCTCATGCCCTGACCAGGCGGTGATGTGAGGCGGCTGCCGGGCCGGTCCGGCCGTACACCTGGACGCGGCAGTCCCGAAAGGCACCACCCAGGTGTCGGCCCACGCAAAGGACACTGCGATCAGGCCGATGGAGCGTGCCCTGCCCCGGCTGGAACACCCGACATGACCTGCACACGTGGTGCTCGATATCTACGCCGCGGGCCACCCGCTTGGCTGCCACCGCCGTCGCGCCCATCAGTTCACACAGAGTCAGCGGATCGTCACGCCCTGGCCGGGTCTGCCGACGTGTCAGGATCGGGGGTCCACCAAGATCTTGACAGCCGTCTCGTTGCGGTGGATCAGGGTCTCGAAGCCTTCAGCCAGGAGGTCGTCCAAGCCGATGGTCTTGGTGATGAACGGCGCCAGGTCGATGCGCCCTTCCTGCACGAGCTTGATGGTTTGCGGGTGGGAGTTGACGTAGGCGATCGTGCCGCGCAGGTCGACCTCCTTGAGGACGAGTTTCTGCATGTCGAGCGACGCCGGCTTGCCCCAGATCGAAATGACGGTGATGACGCCGCCGGGCCTGATCGCGTCGAACAGTGTGTCGAGGACGACGTTGACGGACGTGGCCTCGAATGCGACGTCCGCGCCCTTGCCGCCGGTGAGACGCTGGACCTCCTTGGCAACGTCGGTGACGGCGGGGTCGATGACGTGGTCGGCGACGCCGGTATCCAGTGCCTTCTGCCGGCGCAACGAGCTGAGCTCGGTGACCGCCACCTCGATGCCCATCGCTTTGAGCACCGCGCAGGTGAGCAGCCCGATCGGGCCGGCGCCGCCGACGAGGGCGAAGTCGCCCGCCTGCGCGCCCGAGCGCTGGAACGCGTGGTATCCCACCGACAGCGGCTCGATGAGTGCCGCCTGGTCCAGCGGGATGTCCCCGACCGGGTGGACCCACCGGCGTTCGACGACGATCTTCTCCGCGAGCCCGCCGCCGCGGCCGCCCAGCCCGATGAAGTTCATGTCGGGCGAGGTGTGATAGCTCTGATTGTTCTTGCTCGTATCGACGTCAGGACGCAGGATGTAGGGCTCGACAACGACGCGGTCGCCCGGCTTCAGGCCCTCGACACCATCGCCCACCGCATACACAACACCGGACATCTCGTGACCGAGCGTCACGGGCGCGGACTCGCCCGAGACCGGGTGCGGGTGACCGGCCGGCGGAACGAAGATCGGTCCGTCGAGATACTCATGCAGGTCGGTGCCGCAGATCCCGCAGTACGCGATGTCGATGCCCACCGTGCCCGGTCGTACGGTGGGTTCCGGGACGTCCTCGATACGGATGTCACCGCGGTCGTAGTAGCGTGCAGCCTTCATTTTGAGCTGGCTCCTTCGGCTGTTCTCTGCTCACACCTCGTGTCGAATCTTGCCGTGGAATGGGGCTCGCACCTCGCGTGCGACACATTCACACCAATAGCCAACATTACTTTTCAATACGGACAGATCAATACGGACAGACGCTCGCGATACTCCAGCGTCACGAACCCGGCGTTCACTGCCCCCCGGTGGATACGGCCGTGGCTACGATGCGAAACGCCCGACCCCGGCAGTTGCGATGCCGGGGTCGGGGCGTAGTCACCAGGCGGCTGGCCGAGCCGGCCGATGTGCAGCACGGGCGGCTGCCGCAGGCGCGGTTCGCGAAGACGATGATCGACAGCCGGCAGGCGGACTCGATCGGACGTCCGCGCCCTCCGGGTCCGCCCTTCTCTGTCGAGTTCGGCGTGTTGGGGCTGGAGAGGGCTTTGCATTCCGCACCGGCTGTTGGGCGGCGCGGTGCGGTGCGGTGTGGCCTGAGGTCCCTGGGTCGTGCGGGTCAGCCGCCCTGACCGGCACTCCCCATCGGGCCGACCTTCACCTGGGAGCCGGCATCGTCCGTGACGGGCAGCGTGTCGGCGCCCGGCCAGTCGAGAGTGACCGACTTCGTCTCGTCCGGCGGGGTCACCACCAGCCCCGTGACACGGACTCCGGAGCCGCCCGACGTGTTGATCGGATAGGTGATGCCGAAGTACACCGACTTCCCGTCCTTGAGGGTCATCGGAGTGGCCTTCTCACCAGTACGCTCCACGGCCAGAGACCCCGCGCTGGTCTTCAGGTCGACGCCCGCATACCCCGAGAGCACACAGTCCCGGCCGCCACCGTTCTTGAACTCCACCGCGACGGTCCCCTCGGTGTCACCATCGATGGTGCTGTCCATCGCCGTGATCTCCAACTCGTCCGTGCGGCACTTGCCCACCTTGCCACTCTCGCTGGAACCGGACCCGGCGGCAGTGCCCTGCCCCCCGGCCCCCTTCCCGGCGGAACCCTTCCCATCGCCCTGCTCCGAACCGCCCGAGCCCGAACCACCACCCGACGAAGACACACTGGACGCGGACGACGGGGCGTCCTGTCCCGTACCGTCATCACCGTTCTGGCAGGCCGTGAGCGAGAGACCCGCGACAACGGCCAGAGCGGCGAAGGTCAGCTTGCGAACGCGCATCGTTACTTCCTCAATATCGGTGGGGGGTGGTGCCGGCTGCTCGGTACGAGCCTGTACGAGCGAGCACTTCTGATCACCAAGACCCGCCCGGCCCGGCGACCCGTTCCACCCAACCGCCCCCTAATACATCCCTGTTACACGCACAGCCAGGCACAACACGCACCACCACCGGACACACCCCGCCCGCACCACCCCTTTCCCGCACCCCTCTCCCACCCCCCGTCCGCCGCGGAAACGGGGCCCGAACGCAGCACGCCGCACCACTCGGGAAACGCCACCGACGGGCCGGGACGGTGGTTACCGCGACCGTTCCGCACCCGCTCGCAGCTGCCACCCGCTGGGACAGACCCGTAACCCGGCGAACCTTGACCACAACCGGTGACAAGCCCACCGGCGAAGCGCCAACCCGGCCGTGTCGGTGGAGTTTCCGGCTGACGAGCGGGCCGCGGCCTGCGGGGGGCTGCAAGGACGTACCGACCCGTCCGGGCGGATGAGATGCGGCCGGAGGACCTGCCGGTGATCGCCGGCGTCCCGCCGCCCTGTGGCCGCACCATCGGCGGCGGGGTCAGCTGTGACTGGGCAGTCCGGTCGGCGAGTTGAGCATGGTGGTTGGCGAGCGAGCTGATCCCGCTCGCCAGGACTCCGCGTCAGCGGGGTGCGAGGACGCAGAACTCGTGGCCCTCCGGGTCGGCCAGGCACCTCCACGGGACATCGCCCTGGCCGAGGTCGAGGTCAGTGGCGCCGAGAACCCGCAGCCGGGCCACCTCCGCCTCTTGATCGTCACCGGTGTACGGCAGCAGGTCGATGTGAAGGCGGTCCGGCACGGTCTTCGCGCCGGGCTTGCGAAGGAACTCGAGGTACGGGCCGACACCCTTGGCGGAACGCAGCACCGCACGATCGTCAGTCGCCTCGTGCAGGGTCCAGTCCACCGCCTCGCCCCAGAAACGGGCCATGGCCCGCGGATCCTCGCAGTCGACCACCACTGCGGCGATCGGCCCGGTGTCCCGGTAGATCTCCCGGGGCTCCAGCACGCAGAACTCATTGCCCTCCGGGTCGGCGAGGACCGTCCACGGCACGTCGCCCTGGCCGACATCGGCGGGCGTCGCGCCGAGAGCCTGGAGGCGCTCGACCAACTCCGCCTGATGGGCCGCAGAGGTGGTGGCGAGATCGAGGTGCACACGGTTCTTCGTTGCTGACTTGGGTTCCGGGACGGTAACCACGTCGATGCAGATGGCGACCGGGTCCGGCCAGACGAAGCCGCCGACGGGTTCGACGTTGGTCACGCCGGGTCCCTCACTGGAAACACCCCAGCCGAGCGCCTCCGCCCAGAACTGGCCGACCGCCGAATCATCAAGAGCCTTTATGTTCACGTTGACCGGTCGCAGTGCCATGCCGGCGATCCTACGCACCCGCTCTGCAATGGCATCCGCGCCGTCGCCCAACAGAGATCAATTCGCTCGTCAACCGCAATGCGCAGCTCGCCGATCGGAGCACTCGGCCCCACCAGGTCAGCTGCTCACTCACCTGATGAAGCGCTGAGTCACATCAGCGGCTGGTTCCTGCGTCGCGGGCTGGCAGGTGTCGGGTGGTTGTCGGCGGGGTTCGGGGATCTGTCGGCGATCTGTCGATGGCTGCCGGGAGATTGGAGCCGGTTGGCGCCGGCCATCAACGGCAGCGGCCGCCGGCATCGCATCGCCCGACTCACCGGAACGGCGCTCCCGGCGTGACCTGCCGGGTGTGCGCCCAGCGGTCCACGACCAGGAAGGAAACCCCATGACCACTGACGTCACGATCATCGGCGGCGGGCTCGGCGGGCTCACGCTCGCCCGCGTCCTGCACCTCCACGGAATGCCGGTCACGGTCTACGAGGCGGAGCCCTCGCCGGCTGCGCGTTCGCAGGGCGGGATGCTCGACATCCACGACTACAACGGGCAGCTCGCCCTGCAAACAGCTGACTTGATGGACGAGTTCCGTGGTCTCATCCTGGAGGGACGCCAGGCGATGCGGATCCTCGACCCGGACGGAACCGTCCTGTTCGACAAGGCCGACGACGGCACGGGCGGACGCCCCGAGGTGCAGCGCGGCGAGCTGCGACAGATCCTGCTCGACTCGCTCCCGGCCGGTGCCGTCCGGTGGGGCCGCAAGGTCAGCAGCACCCGTACCTTCGGCGAGGGGCGCCACAAGGTGACGTTCACCGACGGCGCCACCGTCGTCACCGGCCTGCTGGTCGGCGCGGACGGCGCATGGTCACGGGTCCGGCCGCTGCTCTCCACCGCCACACCCGAGTACACCGGCAAGTCGGTCGTCGAGACCTACCTGTTCGATGCCGACACCCGACATCCGGCCGCCGCAGAACTGGTCGGCGGCGGGTCGGTGATCGCACCCTCGCCGGGCAGGGAGATCTTCGCTCACCGGGAAAGGGGCGACACTCTGCACGCCTACGTGGGGCTGTCCGAGCCTCGGGACTGGTTCACCGCCATCGATTTCACCGATGCCGCAAAAGCAGGCCATGTTCCCTACGGCCCACGACCTGATCGCCGCGTTCACCCGGCACGAGCAGTCCCCGTAGGGCTTCACCGGCCCAGCCGCAGCACGCGAAGAGGCAGCCGACGGCACCGCCGCTTCTTGCCGTGCCTGGCAGCGTCGGTCGAGCGGCGTTGAGCTTGTCCACTCGACTGTCATGTACGTGAGGTCAATGAGCACCGTCCCTGGGCCCCTGCTCCGTCCCTGACTGCGAGAAGCCGCTTCGGCGTAACGGCCTGTGCGACACCCACGACCAGCGAATGAAACGAACCGGCACCACGGAC
>NZ_JBSFET010000075.1:0-30870 GCF_053594575.1 Streptomyces sp. NPDC001880 | reverse complement strand
GTACCGATGTGGTCGCCGTGTTCCAGAGCCGTTCCTTTTCGCAGGTCAGGGGCCTTGTGGAACGGCCGGGACGGCGCGGAACGGCTGGAATGCCGCACCGACGCCCGGTGGGCGGCACTCCATACGGGACGCTGTTGGTAAATCCGGCTGCGGGTTGTGACGTCGGTCCGTTCCGCCTCGTTGAGGCGGAACGGAGCAGGCATGCAGGCGGCTCGACTCTCGGTGCTGGGACATGGATGGTTCGCCGGTAGGGCGGCGGGGCACGACGCGGTCACGTGGCGCGTCCTTTGTGCGTGGGGGCGTTCGAGTCTGCGTGGGGGTGTACGAGATCTTGGGGGTGTTCGAGATCCTGGGGCGTCAGGCGTTGGCAGCGGACGTCTCGGTTGCCCGCATGGCCAGTTGGGCGCCCCGCCAGCGTCGGCGCAGCCGGCGATCGTGGCTGACGACGACGAGAGCGCCGTCGTAGTCGGCCAGGGCGGTCTCCAGCTCCTCGACGAGAGCGGGCGACAGATGGTTGGTGGGTTCGTCGAGCAGCAGGACCTCGGACGGCTCGCTCAGCAATCGCGCCAGCGCGAGCCGCTGCGCCTGCCCGGTGGACAGCCGGCCGACGGTCACCGTGAGCTGGTCGCGGGGGAACAGGCCCAGGGACAGCAGCTGTTCGGCGTGCTCGGCGGGGTCCCCGGCCCGGCCGCGGGCGAAGGCGGCCAGCACCGTCTCGTCCGGTTTCCCGGGCTGCGGCTCCTGGGGGAGGTAGCCGATCCTACCGCGCCGGGTGACGCTCCCCCCGTGGGGAGCGATGTCCCCGGCCAGGACGCGGAGCAGAGTGCTCTTGCCCGCTCCGTTCGGCCCCGTGATCAGCAGGCGTTCGCCCGCTGCGACGGTGAGGCTCGTACGGTCGAGCCGGTCCATGACAGCGACGTCGGCGGCGTCGAGGACGGTTCCCTTCAGGCGGCGGGTCCGCAGTACCGGGGTGAAGTGCAGCGGCTCTGGCGGCGGCGGTACCGGGTCGGCGAGCAGGCGGCGCAGCCGTTCCTCGGCGTTGCGTACCCGGCCGGCCAGGGACTGCTGGACCCGGCCGCCCGCCCGGTCGTAGGCCATCTTGTTGCCGTCCTTCATCGGACGGCCCGGAGCCACCTGGCGGGCGGTGGTCGCGGCGGCCTCGCGGAGCCGGTCGGTGTCGGTCCGCCACTGGGCGTACGCCTGGGCCCAGCGCCGGCGGACGGCGGCCTTCTCGGCGAGGTAACCGGGGTAGCCGTTGCCGTACCGGACGACGCGGTGCCGGTCGGCGTCCACCTCCAGCAGGCTGGTCGCGACACGTTCGAGGAAGACCCGGTCGTGGGAGACCGCCACCGTGGTGCCCTGGCGGGCGCGGAGGTGTTCCTCCAGCCAGGTCAGGGCGCCGTCGTCGAGGTGATTGGTCGGCTCGTCCAGCAGCAGCACCTCCGGCGCGGCGGCCAGCAGGGCCGCCAGTCGCAGCCTGACCCGCTCTCCGCCGGACAGGCTGCCCACGACGCGGTCACGGCCCACCAGCCCCAGGCCGAGGCCGTGCAGGGCACGTTCCACCCGGGCTTCGGCGTCGTAGCCGCCGCGCAGTTCGAAGACCGTCATCAGTTCGCCGTACTCGGGCAGGCCCGACGCGTCGCCGTCGGCCATTGCGGTCTCAAGGTGCCGCATGCGCCGTTCTACGGCGCGCAGGTCGCTCAGGGCGCGGTCGATGATGTGCTGGACGGTGGCCCGCGGGTCCGTCCACTCGTCCTGGGCGAGATAGCCGACGCCACCGGTGGCCTGGACCACGACCTCACCCTCATCGGGCTGTTCGCGCCCGGCGAGCAGGCGCAGCAGGGTGGTCTTGCCGGATCCGTTCTCTCCGATGATCCCGGTGCGCTCGCCGGCGGCGAGCGAGCAGGTCACCGCATCAAGGACGGGCCTGCCGCTGAAGGACTTGCTGACGGCGAGCGTGGTGATCTGTGTGGGCATACGAGGTCTCCAGAGCATTCGGGAACGAGGCGGCCGTGAGGGGCCGTACGGCAGGGCGAATGCTGTGGAAGAGCATCGATCACTCCACTAGTGCGACGGTTGATGCTTTAAGATGTTGCCATATCTTCGTCCCCCCGAGCAATCGGATTCGCCCATGACGCCTCCCACAGCCCCGGAACCGACACCGGAAGCGGGAGCGGACGCGAACGGCGCCCGGCCACCGTCGGCGCCCCGACGCCGGCCCGGGGGCCGCACCGCCCGTATCCGCGCGCAGGTGCTCGACGCAGCCCTCGCGGAGCTGGCTGAACACGGCTATGACGGGCTCACCACGGACGCCGTCGCCGCCCGCGCCGGGGTGCACCGCACCACCGTCTACCGGCGCTGGGGGGATGTCGGCGGTCTGCTCGCCGACGTGCTCGATGCCGCGAGTGACGACGACTGGCAGCCGCCGGACACCGGCTCGCTGGAAGGCGACCTGACAGCGCTGAACGAGGAGATCCAGGCGGGCATGAGCGCACAGCCACCGGTCATGGCGGCCCTGATCGCCGCCTCGTTCCGCTCCGAGAAGGCCGCCGAGGCCCAGCAGCGGCTGTGGGAGGACCGTTACGCCCGCTGCGAGATCGTCGTCGGCCGGGCCGTCCGGCGCGGCGAACTCCCGCCGCGTACCGACGCCCGGCATCTGCTCATCGCCGCTACCGCGCCGCTCTACCACCAGCTGGTGCTTCTCCGCACGCCGTCCGACCCGCGACTGCCGGGCCAGGCGGCCAGAACCGCCGCCCTCGCCGCAGCCGCCGGCGCCTTCGCCGAGCCCTCGCCAAAGGCCGACGTCTGAGACCCCGTCCGGGCGTGGCTGCCGCGCGGGGCGAGTGCGGCGGGCTCGCGCAGGTGGGCGGCGGCCGTGCGCCACGCGGTGGTCACCGCGGTCCGGGCCGTGCCGTCCGGGTGGCGCGGTCGCCGGTCGACTCCAGGGGCGCGCCCACGTGCACATGAAGGTCCGGTCGGCGCAGCGGGGCGGTGACCAGGCCGGCGAGCTGCTTGGCGGTGCTGCCCGAGGCGATCCGGCAGGCTCCGGCCTGGCCCACGGGTACGACGGGGGCGCCGGTGCATTCGGCGAGCCGGGCCAGGCCGCTGCGGAAGGTGCCGGGTGCCGCTTCCCCGGCGTCCCTGCGGCGGGGCAGGCCCCCTTCGGCGTAGATGAGGACCAGCCGCCCCTGCTCCAGGGCCTCCGCCGCGGCGTCCAGCGCGGCCGCGGCGCGCCGGTCTCCGCGGATGACCGGGATGCGTCCTTCGCGGGCCAGCGCACGGCCGAGCAGCGGGACGCACCACAGCCCCGCGGCCGCCATGATGACCGGCTCGGCGCCGAGGCGGTACAGGGCGGCGGTCACGATCGCGGGGTCCGCCAAGGACGTGTGGTTCGCGGCGATGATGCTGCCGGGCGCGAGTTCGGCGCCGGGGTCGGTGGTCACCGTCAGTCGGCCGAACGCGGGCACCAGGACGTCGGCGGTGCGGTTGAGCATGAAGGGTCTTCCGGTCTCGGCGGTGTTGCCCCTCGCCCTCGGGACCGGGTGGCGGCCGGGGCCTGAGTCGTCGTACTCATATTCGAGCCTTGTCGCTTCAGGCGGTGCATCGTTCCCGCCTCTCTACCGGTCGGGTGGCACCGTTCCTGGTGAATGCCCAGAGGATGAGGGCGAGGCCGCTGAATCCGGCGCCGAGTACGCACACCGCGCTCCAGCCCGCCGCGGCGTACAGGGTTGTCGCGGCGAGGGCTCCGACGGCGCTTCCGATCGAGTAGAAGACCATGTACCCGCCGATGAACCGGCTTCCCGCGTCGGGGTGCAGCGCGTGGATCAGGCTCTGGTTGGTGACGTGTACGGCCTGTACGGCGAGGTCGAGAAGGATCGCTCCGGCCGCGAGGGCCCACAGCGACTGCCGGGTGAGAGCCAGGGGCAGCCACGAGAGGGTGAGCAGGGCCAGGCCGAAGCCGGTGGTCCGGTTCGCGTGGCCGCGGTCGTTGAGGCGGCCCGCGACGTTGGCGGCGAGGGCTCCGGCGGCGCCGAGCAGCCCGAACGCGCCGATCGCGGCCGACGGCAGGGACATGGGGGGAGCGCTGAGGACCAGGGTGACGCTGCTCCAGAGGGTGCTGAAGGCGGCGAAGACGAGGAGCGCGAACAGTGCGCGCAGGCGCGGCAGGGGTTCGCGCGTGAACAGGCGGATGGTGGAGGTGAGCAGGCGCCCGTATCCCAGTGCGGGCGCCGGTGTGCCGCGCGGGGGAATGACGCGGTGGAGTGCGAGGGCCGACGCACAGGTCAGTGCTGCCGAGGTGAGGTAGACCGAGCGCCAGCCCGCGAGGTCGCCGAGCAGTCCGGAGACGGTGCGGGCGAGCAGGATGCCGGTGACGACGCCGCTGGTGACGATGCCGACGACACGGCCGCGGCGGGCGGGCTCGGTGAAGGAGGCGGCGCAGGCGACGAGGGACTGTGTGACGACGGCGAGCAGCCCCAGGGCGGCCATCCCGACGAGGAGCGTCGTGGCGGTGGTCGTGGTCGCGACGAAGAGGAGTGCGGCGGCCAGGAGGAGCAGTTGCGTCGTGATCAGCCGTCGGGGGGCGAGCAGGTCGCCGAGCGGAACGATGAGGAAGAGGCCCAGGCCGTAGCCGATCTGCGTGAGGGTGACGATGGTGCCGAGTGCTGCCGGGGAGATCGCGAACTCGTTGCCGAGGGCCACCAGGAGCGGCTGGGCGAAGTAGACGTTGGCGACCGCTGTTCCGCAGGCGACCGCGAACAGCGCGGTGGCGCCGCGGGGCAGTACGGCGGCGGATGTCGCCTGGTTCATGGTGGCCCTCCCAGCAGTTCGGTTGCATGTTGCCACCCGTGAACATAGAGGCGACTGGTAGCATGTTGCAACCACAAGGGCTGGCCGGTCGGCCGCGAAGGAGGACGACGTGGTGAAACGGACCCGGTTCGACGACAGCGACTGCCCGGTCGCGCGGTCGGTCGACGCGATCGGCGACTGGTGGTCGCTGCTGATCGTGCGCGACGCCTTCGACGGGAGCCGGCGCTTCGGCGAGTTCCAGCGAAGCCTCGGGGTGGCCAAGAACATCCTGAGCGCCCGGCTGCGCACCCTGGTCGCGGGCGGGATCCTGGACTCGGTACCGGCGCCCGGCGGCGGCGCCCACCACGAGTACGAGCTGACGGACAAGGGCCGGGAGCTCTTCCCCGTCATCGTCGCGCTGCGTCAGTGGGGCGAGGCGCGGTTCTTTGAACCCGGTGAGCCCCACTCGGAACTGACCGATCGTCGCCAGGGCCTCCCCCTGCTTCCGGTGGAGGTCCGCGCACAGGACGGACGGGTCCTCACCCCGGACGAGACGGTCGTCACCAAACTCGACGGCACCACGACACCCCACCGCTCG
Source organism: Streptomyces sp. NPDC001880 (assembly GCF_053594575.1). Lineage (NCBI taxonomy): Bacteria > Bacillati > Actinomycetota > Actinomycetes > Kitasatosporales > Streptomycetaceae > Streptomyces > Streptomyces sp. NPDC001880. The sequence continues at coordinate 25,484 of NZ_JBSFET010000075.1, read as the reverse complement.
CCGGGCCGGTGAGCGGTCGCCGCGCGCGTCGCACGTACCGCGTCGTTCAAGCCGCGAGAACCACGGGAGCTACGAGGGCTGTTCCGGCGCTGCCGAGCCGGTGACGGAGCCGTCCGCGAGGCGCACGTCGCGCGCCGCCACCAGTACCTCCAGCCCGTCCAGGATGCGCTGGAGGCCGAACTCGAAATGGTCGAAGCCGGTGCCGAAGGAGTCCTCGGACAGGAGGCCATGACGGGATAGCGCCCACTGGCCATGGCCTTCTCCAGGACGGGCTGCTGGGCCTCCCAGAACTTGGCGTCCGTCAGACCGGACGTGCGCTCGGCCTCCTCCTCGTACACCTGCGCTCCCCCACCACGTACCCGTCAATCAGGATGATCACCGAGACCAGTTCGGGGTCGGGCAGGCCCATCGACCTGATCCGGCCGACCACCTTCTCCATGCCGTCGAGCGCGTTCGGGCCGAGGACGGGGCGGGACTGGTTGACCTCCAGCGCCAGGAGTGGCGACGGTAGAGGGCGAGAGTGGCGTGGCCCAGGACCTGGAGGGTCGAGCGCCAGCCGCCGTCGCCGAAGTCGGCCGGGCCCTCGGACACGCGCTGGACGCGGTCCAGCATCAGAACGATCGCCCTTCTTCACGAAGCCGGTCTCGTCCACGATCAGCACCGCGCCGTCGGCACCGAGGTGTTCGACGGCGTAGGCACGGACATCGTCGCGGACGGCGTCGGCGTACCGGCGCGCGTAGCGCAGCAGCCGCTGCATCGGCCCCGGCCGGGCCAAGCCGACCTGTTCGGCCAGCTGCCAGCAGTTCTTCCGCTCCGCCTTCGACAACAGCCCGAGCAGACAGGCACGGGCACTCGCCCTCGGTTCAACTCGGCCGAAGCGGCCCGCGATCCGGGCCATGGCCCGGTCGAACATCTCCCGCCAGCGGGCAGGGCCTACGCCATGGCCCGCGGCCACCGCACGATCTTAGTTTGCCCACACACCAACCGATGATCACGCGGTGGCCATACCCGTTCCCGGCCGGGTACGGCCACAAGATCGCAAAGTCAGACTGGAGTATTAACCTCGACTGGTTGCAGAACGTCATGTGCGTGATCGAAGTCTCGAGGAATTCGGTGTTGAAGCTGGTGTCGGATGACGATTCGCTGGGCGGTATGCGTCCGGTCCTGGACGGAGATGAGGCCGTCTTGGGCTACGAGCCCCAGGAAGGTTTCCCGGACCGTTGCTGGGTCCTGCACGCCGTCACAGTGAGGGGGGAACAAGCTCGGTGGAACGACGTGCTGGCGCAGGTCGGCAAGCGCCTGGAGGACTGGCAGTTCACCCCCTCCTTCAGGGTCTTTGAGGGGCTGGACCTGCCCGTTGAGAAGCCGGACATGGGGGAGATTGACCGAGACAGTTTGGCTCACCTGGTCGAGATCCTCGCCCGCCACAGCCCCGAAGGCCATCGCACGGAGTGCTACTGGGCCCAGGCGGCGATTGAGGACATCGGCCGACCGATCCCGGCCCGCCGGGGCCGACTGGATGAGGCACTGGCTCACCACGATGCCAGCACATGGCCCGACCGAACCACAGGTATTCGGTTCCCCGCGCACTGGTGGCCCGTGGAGGGTTCTTGGTTCGTCCTGACCAACTGGGACCTGAGCGCCACGGAGGTGTTCGGGCCTGCGGCCCTGATTGCCGATCTTCTCACCGATGACACGCTGGACGCTGTGCGTCACCCGAGCATTGCCGAGGTGCAGGGCAACTCCGCGCGATGGCGCGAGCGGGCCCACTGACCCCTGAAGCAGCCAGTGGGCCTTACCGACACACCACCGGCAGCACGAAGGGCTGGACCCCACGGGTCCAGCCCTTCCGCGTGACGAACGCGAGCCCCTGGCCGCGACTTGTCAGGGAGGCGACCCGGGCCCGCACGCACAAGCTACCGGCAATCCTCATCCCGCCCCGACCCCTGGGCCACCCGATCAGTGTTTCCGGTCATCACCGGAGTGGCTCCCGATCCCACCGGAGAACACCCGCCACGGTCGCGTACGCCGCCGCCCCGAACAGCCTATCCCTGGCTCCCGTTCACAGCGGAGCAGTGGCTCCCATATGACCCGGCAAAATCACCTCGGGGGACCGTTTTCGCCCCCCATGTTGAATGGGCACCACCCATGCCCGGGGCTCTCGGTGAACTGTCAGCGTCCGAAGTCGGATACGCGGATGACTGGAGTCGGCTGCACCGCGCTGTGTCCGCTCCCGAAGCTACGGCGAAGTGACAAGTGGCCGAGCCACGGGTTGGCCCGCGTGACGGCATAGCCTCGGTAGGAGAATCAGCGTCGATAGCGGAAGCGATGGCTCCGGTACGTGATGCAGGTGCTGGGGTGGGCCCGGCACCGGCATGGGCAGCAAGCCCGGACTCAACCAGTCGTCGCAACATCAGCTTCCTGAACCGACGGCGTGAGGCTTGCCTGCCGCTGCCGTGCCCACAAGATGCCCATCGTGACCGACAGCACCAGGAAGAGCAGGGCACCTCCGCCCGACATAACGGCCAACACGGCTGCCCCGCCGCCATGGACATCGTCTTCACGGGCCACTACCCGAGGATCGTCCGCCTCGTATCGGATGGTGAGTCGAGTACCCGCAGAACTCTTGCCTCCGCCACTGCCGACCGGGAGATCCGCCACCACCGTCCGCCCATCAGCCTCGAACTCAACCTGGCATCCGCCCACCATGCAGGAGCCTCTCGTAACCAACGTCGCATCAGCTCGCTTGCCGTCCTGCAGAGAGCGTAGATGCCGGTCCGCCGGAACCATCACCAAGAGCGACAGGGCGCCCAACAGCAGCGCGAGCACCAACGACATCACCAGAGACGCGCGCGGTGACAAATGAGCTTTCGCCTCACGCTGCGAATGTGTACTCGAAGCGCCGTCGTTCACTATGCCGTCCATCTCTCACCATCTGTTTCATGCCGAGCGGCGCGCCGTGCCCCTCAGATGAGACGCGCCGTATCTGCGTTACTGCACAAGGTAGAGCCGTGGCGAGTTGGCTTTCATGTGTGGATGTCGGCACTTCGGCCACGGGCTTGGCAGCCTGATGTCGGCAACAGAGCTCAGCTGGGAGCAGTGGCCCGCTTCCTGCACCGCAGCGGAAGAGGCGGGTTGTTGATGTCGCCGGCCACGATTCCGAACTGGTGGACCGTTACTCGTCACAACGCCTGACAGACGGCTCCTGGTTCCTTTTTGAGATGTGACATTTCGCCAGGTCATCGCGCCTTTCGTAGCAGGCGGGCCGCCGTGCATAGTCCCTGGGCGGCCAAGAGGCTCGCAGGAAAGGGGATCCGGCACCTTGAGAACCGACAGGACGTCCGACCAGGCATTGGACGACACCGTGCCGAAAGCAGCGGGGCGACCCCCGCAGTCGGGGCTGGTGACGCGTGGGCTGCTGCCCGAGCGGGGGCCCCGGCGGACACTGGCACTGGCGACGTTCATCAGCACGATCGGCAGCGGTCTCTTCATGACCGGCGCCGCGCTGTTCTTCACCCGCTCGGTCGGGCTGTCGGTGACGCAGGTCGGTCTGGGCATGGGGGTAGCAGCCCTGGTTGGCCTGGCAGCAGGGGTGCCTGCGGGGCGGGTGGCCGACCGGTACGGGCCGCGGGAGACGTATCTGGCGATTCAGTGCGTGCAGGCCGTGGCGATGGCGGCGCTGGTGCTGGTGCGCTCGTTCGGGATGTTCGTGCTGGTTATCTCCCTCACCCAGCTCGCGTCCTCGGCCGGTGCTGCTGCCCGAGGCCCGCTGACGCGCGGCCTTGCGGGGGCGGATCCGACGAAGTACCGGTCCTATCTGCGGGCCGTGGCCAATCTGGCCGGAGCGTGTGGCGCAGTCATGGCCGGCGTGGTGGTGCAGGTGGACACCCGGGGCGCGTACGTGGCGCTGGTGCTGGCCAATGCCCTGAGTTTCCTGCTCTGCGCGGCTGTCGTGACCCGGCTGCCGCATCTGCCACCGTTGCGTGAGCGGGACTCCGCCTCGGGGTCGTCTCCTGCCGGCCGTTGGGGCGTGCTGAAGGACCGCCCGTACGTGGTGGTCACTGGGCTGGACTCGGTCCTGTCGCTTCAGGGACATGTTCTGGTGTTCGCGCTGCCGCTGTGGATCGTCGGGCACAGCGCAGCACCCCAGTGGCTGGTCGGAGCGTGCGCGGTGGTCAACACGCTGATCGTGGTGGTGTTCCAGGTGCGGGCAAGCCGAGGGGTAGTCGATAACATCTCAGCGGGGCGGGTCGCGGTCCGTTCCGGGGTGGCGTTCCTGCTCGGCATGGCAGCGATATCGATCGCGGCGGGGATCCCGGGATGGCTCGCCACCATAATGATCATCATCGGTGTCGTCGTGCACACGATCGGTGAGCTGTGGCACACCGCCGCCTCGTTCGAGCTGAGCTTCGGACTGGCGCCCGCCCATGCCCAGGGCCAGTACTCCGGACTGAGCGCCACCGGCGCAGGCTTGGCAAGTTCCCTGGCTCCGTCAATCCTGGGCCTGTTCTGCATCACCTGGGGCGTTCCCGGCTGGCTGGCTCTGGGCGGTGTTTTCGTGCTCGCGGGACTGGCGATGCCCTATGCGGTCCGGTGGGCCGAGCAGGCAAGTACAGCAGCAGCCAAAGAGACCACTGCTCCGGCGTAGGCCGGTCCACTCGCTTCTGCCGGGCCCCGCGGGAGCGGTGCCCACAAACCTCCGGCCGTTCCTTGATCAAGTCTGTGAGCACGGCTTGACGTGAATGGACAGCAAGGACACCTGCCTCTCCAACAAGGGCCGGCTGCCCAACGGGACCTACAAGGTCAAGGGACACGAGACCAACCGCGGAAAGTGGAACCACAACCCCAACGTGCAGATCCAGGGCTACGCCATCCAGCTCGAGAACAAGACCTGCACACCCGCCCCCGGCCAGAAGCCTGTCACGCGCACCGACATGTTCATCCACAGCGAGATGCTCGCCGACGGCACACAGGCCATCGACGTCCCCCTCAAGGACGACGACTTCTGGCGCTGGGACGCCGACTTCGACTACAAGTCCAACGGCTGCATCAAACTCACACCCACCGACCTCAAGGACCTGTTCACCCGCCTCGACCAGACCAGCTGGCCGAAAACCCTGACCCTCCAAGTCAGCTGACACACCTACAGCACCCACGCCCGGTGGGCGGCACCCCACACGGGGCGCCGCCGCCCACCGGGCGTTTCGCGGGTACGGCACCACTCGTGCCGCACCATCGCCGAGGGGGTGTCAGGCGGGATGATGGGGCTGTTCCTCGGCGGCGGCACGGCCACCGGTCCCGAGGGTCCGCCGCGGAGACGGGGAAGCCGCCGGGCGCGTGCCGAGTACGCCTCGGGCACGCAGTTCGTCGAGGTCGGACAGACGCTCTCCGGGGAGAGCGTCGAGCAGGTCGGCCTGGGCGGCGCGGATGCTGGGCGCGGGAGCCTGGGGGCCTGCGCCAAGGGCGCGGCGGACTGTCACACCGGTCATCGTACGGGCAGCGTGTGCTGGCCTGGCCTGTGGTGGTCGGGCCTGTGGTCGGCCTACGCCGGCCCGTGGTCGGGCCCGACCACTGCGCATACGTGCGGGTCGCTCGCTAGTTGAGGACCTGGACCTCACCGACCCGCACGCTGAACGCGGCCGCCTCACCGCACTCGCCACAGCAATCCCCGGGCCCCGCCCCTGGCCACCGTGCACGCGGTACGCCTGCAACCGGCTGATACCGGACTCGGCGGCGCAGTACGCCGCCTGTGAGGGCGGCGGGCCGTCGAGGTAGGGCCGAAGGAATTCACTGGCCTGCTGAAGCGCGGCTCTCGTCGTGTGGGTCCCGTACCCGATCGTGGGGATTCCCAGTCAGTGGAGCCCGTAGGCGGGATGCCGTCGGGCGATCACTCGCGAGGGGTGGTGGTGAGCGGGAATCCTCCGTTGCCGCCGCCCCGCATGTCCTCCATATCGAGCGGGTCCGCGTCGGCCCGGATGGCATGGATATCGAACCCTCCCTGGCCTGCGGGGGCGTCCTCGGCGGCGCTGATCCGGTACTCCACGGTGCGGGTGCCGTGGGCGGGCAGGTCCCGCGCACCGGAAGCGCCGGTCAACGGCTGGTAGTCGTTGGCCACGACCAGCTCGACGGGGTGCCAGTCGCCATCGGGGGCCTCACGTCGTTCCACCGTCAGTTTGGGCGGCCGCTCGCCCGCGTAGTTCCACTCGACCTGCGCGGAGAGCGCGATGCCACGGAGTGCCTTGCCGGTGGTGTTGCAGAGCTTGACGAGGACGGTCTGCGGTTCGCCGCCGGGGTGGACGGTGATGCCTTCGCGCGGGCTGGCGACCGTGGTGATCAGGTAGCCGTTGGTCTTGTCGGCAGCGGTGAGCTTTGGACAGGGCTCGCCCTGGAAGGCCGCGAAGCCGGGGTTCGGCGAGCTCTTCGTGGCCGCCGGAGGGCTGTGCGTCCGCGTCGCCTGCGCCGAAGCACCGGACGAGGGGTTGCTCTTGTCCCCGTCTGCCGAGGCTGACGGCCCCTCGCAGGCGGTGGTGGAGAGAATCACCGCCCCCGCGGCGGCGACGGCGGATCTGGCCCAGCGCCTGTCTGCGTGCACGGATACCCCTCCTCGTGGGTGCCTGTTTGGTGATCATGATGCCTGAGGGCCGCTCATGGTTGCGCCGCGGGGAGGTGCCATGACCGCCTCAGCGGGAGCGGACGGGCTTGCCTGACCATCGGGTAACGTGGACTGGCCGGTGGCGCACGCTGCTGCGATCGCCTGGCACGCAGTGAAGGCGGGGGGAGCCGCTCACGGTCCTGTCGCTGGAGCCCGAGCTGTACGCGGGTACCAGCATTACTCCGCTGAACCCCACCTGATCCCGTACTCGGGGCGAGGCGCCGCGGTGGGTACCGGCTCAGTCCAGACGCTCCGGTTCCCAGTCGGCGAACAGCGTCGGAGCTTCCGCCGTCTCGGTACGTTCCGGAGTAGTGGAGGTGGCCAGCCACCAGTTCTCCACCTGATGCGCGTCCACGAGGACGAAGTCCCGGTATCCGTCGAAGCCGCCGGGGTCGCCTGCCACGCCGATATGGATCGGTGCGTCATCGGGCAGGTCCTTGAGCGCGTCGCGAAGCTGCGCTGCATTCCAGACCTGCGGGGCGTGCTCGAAGACGTCGGTCATGGGCACAGCGTGCCGGACCGGGCCCTGCCACCGGTGGAGACACGGCTACGTCCCGGTCCAGAGCACTGGTCCGGGGCACGGCCGAGGCTCGCGAGCGGCGCAGGCCTTGCTGCGGGCTGGAGCACCGTCCGGCGCAGGCCGGACCCACGTCGGTAGCCGTGCCCCGGTCCAATGGGCATCGTTAGGCAGCACACCGTGGCCGGCCCGGGAGGCACGGCCACGCACAGCCCACCCGGGAGGTGGCCTGATGACCGGCATCCCGCAGCTCAGCGGCACGGAATACATGGCCAGTTACGGTCGTGACCCTGCGGCGAGAAGGCTGTGAGACTGCGGCCAACGGAACCCGCTCAGAAGGCATGCCACAACAACGCCAACAATGGGGAGAACCGTGAGGAAGCGGCTTGTCATATTCCTGTCAGCAACCGCAATGTTCTGTTGCGCACTCGCAGCATCTTCTGCTTCGGCGAACACGGTGCATGCGTTGAGCCCTGCGACGGTCGCCGGAGGATGCACAGAATGGATCGACTCGGCCGGTCCGGGAGGTGCAGGTCGCTACCACGCCGACTGTGCCGGCAACGTCTACGTACAGGCGACGGTGTGGTGCAAGGACGGCAGCATGAGCGTCAGCGCCTGGCGCTACTCGTACGCCAAGGCCGAGTGCCCCTACGGCGTGAAAGCGGCCTCGGGGAGTTTCGACACACGACTGTGAACACTGTGCGGACGGTGTGTCAGGAACGGAAATGAAGCGTGCCGGGCGCGAACACGGCAGGCTGGCCCAGCTCATTACCCCGGCTGCGAGCCGGTGGCTTCGCCGCCATGTTCCGACGGCCGTGCGCACACGCCTTGACTTGACAGACGCGATTCTGAAGGGTCGCGCGCATGACATTCACAGGTGAAGTGAGCTTCTGGTGGGATGAGTTGCGGGGGCCGGCCGGGGCCGACCTTCCGCCCAGCGTGCGCGAACGCGCGACGTGGTACGAACGGCACGTGCGGCGGCAGCGGCTTGGCCACTACCTCTCGGAGGTCGTGCTGCTGCTGTTGTCCGCGTCTATACCGGCGTGCGCGGCGGTCGGCGCCTCTGTCACGGTGACGGGCGTCCTCGGGGCTTTGGTGGTGGCCTCGGCAGGACTGCGGCAGCTGTTCCGGTGGAGCGAGAACTGGGTACGAGCGGGTTCTGTGCTGATGGCGCTCCACGGCGAGCTCGTCAGCTGGAGCTGTGGGTCGGCCCCGTACGACGGCGCGGACTCCTCGACCGTGCTCGCGGCGAAAACTGAGGAGCTGCTGCGATCGGAGACAGGCGAATGGGTGGACACAACGCGCCCGACGCCCCATACCCCCCTCGCTGGACCTCCGCCGTCGGACGGGTGAGCTCAGCGCACCAGTGGTGCCGCAGGTCCGTACGGGTGCGAACTCCGCCGCTGCTCGGGCGGCACCTGGCTCGCCACGGCCGACGGCTCCGAATGTCGGTCATCATCTGCGCGCAGTCACGCAGTCGGTGACAGCATCCAACTCCCGGCAGCCGGCCAGGGCTGCTTGAGCTCGAGTGCGTTGCTCTCGTCGATCTTGTCGGGGTGTGCGGTAATCAGCCGGGTGGCTTTCCGGACGGTCAGCTCGAACGGACGAGAACGTGAGACCGGAGCGATGCAGGTCACGGAGATCAGTGCTTACGGTCCGGGCGGGCGCGCCGACTACGAGCCCAGACCCGGCGTACGGGGGAGTGTGACGGAGCCCTTCCCCCAGTGGAGGGTGGAGGGAAGGGCTCCGTGAGTGAGCGCTGGGCAGGCCTTGCACCTGCATTTCCCCGCAGGAAGCGGAGCGTCTTTCCTTGGACCACCAACGCAGCGTCAGTCGCCGTGAGTTGCAGCGAACCGTCGAGATCAACTGTAACTCATGCTGTCCGTCGGACGGGATCGGCCGACGGACAGCATGCGACGGGCGTCGGCTGGGGCCAACCAGGAGCACGTCCCGTCAGGGCACTTACGCCCGATCTTCGTGTTCACGAATGATCGTAATTCGACGTTGAATCCGCCCGTCTCCGCTGCCAGGAGGCGAGATTGTTCCGGGTGGTCAGGGTGTCTGGGCTCCGTTCAGGCTGCCACGGACGTGGGCGGCCATCCTGGGCGCGTCGGCGACCAGAGAGGTGCGCATGTGGTCGGCGATGGACCAGCCCACCACTCGGCGGGAGAAGCAGTCGATGACGGTGGCCAGGTAGAGGAACTCACCGTCGCCGACGGGGAGATACGTCACATCGCCCATGTACTTCAGATTCGGAGCGGGTGCGGTGAAGTCACGCTTGAACAGGTCCGGCACGGGCGTGGCGGATGGCTCCGGGACGGTGGTGCGGACCTTCCTGCGCGGGCGGAAACCGGCGATGCGGAACTTGCGCATGACACGCGCGACTTTCTTCTCGTTGATCTTCATGCCGTGCGTGTCACGGAACTCGGCCGTGATGCGCGGGGCGCCGTAGGTGCCGTTCGACTCGGCATGGACGGACCGGATCTTCTCGGCCAGGGCCTCGTCGGCCCGCTCCCGCGCGGCACGGGCCTCGCGCCCGTCGCGCCACTTGTAGTAGCTGGAGCGGGCGACGTCGAGTACCTGGCACAGCCGCTGGACCGGGTGGGTCGCACGGTGATCCTCAATGAACTGGCAGCGACTCACCAGGTCATCTCGGAGGCGAAAAACTTCGTCGCCTTCCGCAGGATTTCCCTCTCCTCGGCAAGCGTCGCCTTCTCCTTGCGTACCGCCTTCAGCTCCGCACGCACAACGAGGAGCGTCTCCACTCCGCCCTCGACTACGTCCCCCTGGCCGAGTACGAACGTAACTGCTGGCAGAGTCAGTCACCAGCCGTGCAGTCCGCCTGAACCAATCAAGACCGGACTCTACGAATCTCGGGGCAGCTCATCACTCCATTCCCCCGGACCCTTGGCCGCAAGGGCCGTCAGCTTGCGGGCGCGTAATAACAGCGCGATGCTGAAGGAGAAGTCTGCGCAGGTCCCGTGCACCCGGGGCTGGTCGGCCCCGGCGCGTGTGGCACCCGGCGCCCCTGCCAAGAACGAGAAGAAACTTCCATTAACTTGGGCTATTAACGGGGGCGAGGGACAGAGCCCGATCTCCAGATCGCTTCCATCAGCCTCGCCTCTCCCTTTGTCGCTGAATACTGTCCCGTAAGGACGGGATCGTGCGACTCCTTCAGCCTGGAAAGGCGGAGGCAACATGTTTCCTGAGCAACCGATTTCGGTCCCCACGGATGCCATTGAAGCGTCAATCGCTCTACGTAACCTGCTGAATGCCCGCGAGGCCGGAAAGTACACGACCGGCGTGGGGCTGAAGCAGACGGGCGGGGTGTTCACCCCTCAGATCGTCCTCTTCGCTTACGTTCCCCAGAAGCGGCCTCCAGGAGACGTACTGGAAGGTGAACTGGTCCCGGCCGAGTTCGGAGGCTACGTCACTGACGTGGTCGAGGTCCGGCCCATGCTCATCGATGACACCGCGAGGTACGATCCCCTGCGCGGTGGCATTGAAATCTCACGGGAACGCCTCATCCAGGACGGCATCTTCGCACCGCCGACGGGCACGCTGGGGGCGATCGTCACGAGCCGCGAGAACGGCGGCGAGGCCCAGTTGCTCACCTGCGCCCATGTGGTGGAGCAGACCGACCTCAACGTCTACCAGCCGGGACTGGGGTCCATATCACCCCCGACCGACATCGTCGGCACCGTTTCGGCTCTGCGCCGCGAGTTCAATCCGCATTTTCTGGACTGCGCGGCCATCGCTCTCAACGGGTCTCGCGGCGGGAAGACGATCATCGAGGACATCGGTGCGGTGCAGGGTGCCGTCGTCGACCTCCCACCTCTCGGCGAAGTCGTCAAGAAGCGTGGCAAGCGAACCCTGCTGACGTTCGGCTTCGTTGTCAGGCTGATCTCGTCTCCGTTCGTGCCGGCCATCGATCAGATGGAGATCAGCGGCTCGGTGCCCTTGGTGACCTTGTTCGCGGGCAAGGGGGACTCGGGGTCGGTGGTGCTGAACTCCAGCAACGAGGTCATCGGACTCCTCTTCGCGATTCCCGGAGAGGACCTGGGCCCCGGCCTGGGCAGCGGTGGTCTCGCCATGCCCATTTTCAACGTGCAGGAGGCACTTCAGGTCGACATCGCCACTTGAGAAACCGCGGCGGACAACCAAATCACGCCGGAAGACCGAGGAGTTGTCACTGTCGGCGCCCGATCACCTGACCTGGTCGCACGCCGCGGAGCCGGTGACCGGACCGAGCGGTGTGACAGGTCTGTGGCATACGCGTCTGACCGCTGCGCCGCAGCTACGGTTGCAGCCCGCCGGCCCGGCCCGCTCCACACACCCGCCCCCCCGGACTCGGGGAGTTCGGTGAGCGTCTTCGCGGCCAGCGGGGGATAGGCGTACCGACCAGGCGTCCTCTCTCACGAGCGGGCGCCGAGGATGTCGTCCAGTTCTCGATGGGGCGGGAGTTCTACGTCGAGGAAGTGGAGTTGGCCGCAGGCCATCCCCACTGATGACTCCGGGAGATGCCGGCCGCCGGCCAGCCGGCGAGTTGCAGCATCCCTGCCGTGATGCAACCCTGGAACGTGTAGACGGTGATGTCCCGAAGGCACGTCCCTCCCCGCGAAACGTGCACAGGGCGTAGGACTGCTCATCACAGGCCGTATGCACATCTCTCGCCCTCTTCCGGCATTCGAAGGGGCGGCACGACGCACAGTCGGCTGCCGGTGCCCCTGGGAGATGACCCAAATCATGGCGACCGAGTTCTTCACCGAGGCCGTTGACGACTCCAGCACCGCTCATGGGCAGGTGTCCCTGGTCCTCGACACACAAGACACGCCCTGGCTCGCCTACACCACGCCGTCCGGCGACGTCATGCTGGCCAGGAGAGGCGAGACGGAGTGGGAGCACGAACGGTTGCCCACGGAACAGGCGGCGCTTGACGACTACCGGATCGGTCTCGGGATCGACAGCGCGCTCAACCCGCATGTCGCCTACCAGAGCAGGGCCACCGATCACCTGATCTACGGGGTGCGGGGGGCCCAGTGGAGTTTCGAGGAAGTCCCCACCTCCGCCGGGCTGTTCCCCGACCGGATCCGGTTTCCCTCCATGACGGTCAATCTGGGCGTCTTCAGTGAGCCCCCGTTCAAGGACAGGCCCCACTTCGCCTACCAGTCCGGTCTCTCGCTGTGGCACGCCACCAAGGCGCCGCCGAAGACGGATCCGAACAAGCCCCCGACATGGAAGAAGAATGTCCGACCGGTCGATTCGACGAACGCGGCGGAGAAAGGGTGGTTCCCGAAGCTGACCTTCGACCGCCGTGACGAGATATTGCGGATCGTCTACAGCGACGACCTCACGCCCGCGGGGCAGCCGGACAGGCGACTGCGGGTGGCGACGATGATCCCGGGGACCGATTTCCCCGGTCAGCCGGACAGCTGGAACATACAGCTCCTGCACGGGGGGCAGATCTCCGCGCAGTGTCCGGCGATGGAGCACTTCATCACCGGGGAGAGCCTCGTCTCGTACTTCGACGGCGTCGGGCGCACCCTCAACGTCTGTATCTTCGGCAACTTTCCCGAGTCGCCGGCGGTCGAGGTGGTCACCGACGACGTGGATGAAGACAGCCGGCACTCGGCCTGCGGTGTGGAATTCGAACGATCGCGAACCTGTGTTCTCTACGGGTCCGGCGGCCGGCTGAGGTTCGCGATGCGCACCGGCATCGGAACCTACTCCCTTGAGGACGTGGAGGCCGGCGGAGCATGGAGCGACCTGCGGTTCGACAGTGTGGGAACCGCCCATGTCGCGCACATCGCGGCGGGAACGCTGCGATACGGCGTGGCTGAAACGACGTAGCTGACGGCATGACATACCTGACGCCCGATGACATGGGCTCTGGCGCGGCCACGCGGAGGGGCCGTCAGAGTGGACCGGTTCCGGGCCGTCGGCCTTGAAGCGGGTGATGACCTGTGGCAGCGCAGACCTTCCTGATCGTGCGGAGCGACGACTTCGTGATCCTCGCCGTACGGTGGTCCGGGTTCGAGATCCGTGGTCAGGGGCCCTCCGCGCTTCCGCTGCTGGCGGCGACGGACGACCGGGCGACCCTGACCGTGGGCCTTCCGCCGCAGGCGGTCCTGGAGCAGACGACCGCCTCCGGCTTCAACACGGCCGGTCTCGTGCACAGCGACTCGCGCCTGACCGGTTCCGGGGAGCTGGAGTTCAGGGTCCCGGCGGGAACCGTGATCGAGCTGAGCGCGGCGGGGATCCTCAAGGCGCTGGCCGACCGCGCCCGTCTCCAGCCGACCTCGGGCGTCGAGATGCCCTGGGGACTCACCGTCGTCCCGCTGGCCCGGACGCCGGGCGCCGACGTGGTGGCCGAGCACAGGGACCGGCCCGTCGTCGCCGGATCAGGCACGGTCGGCCTGTGGTCCATGCTGCTGCGGGCGAGCGACGCGACACCGGGCGACGCGGGCCTGACGATCCGGCCCACACTCGTCACGGAGAAGAGCGGCATCCTCGCCGGTGGCCTCTTCCAGGTCCCCCCGCTGGAGGCCTGGCGGCCGAGCATCGTGACGTCCAGCCAGCTCTTCTCGCTGCCGCGGGCCACCCGCTTCGAACTGACCGCGCTGGGCGGCTCCCTCTCGGCCGCCGCGAAGTGGCCCGCCGACTCCTGGTCCCACGAGATGGTTCTCGGACGCGACCAGAAGGTGGATGTCGCCACGCAGGGAACTCTGTGGCCGTTCGGCTTCAGCGCGGTCTTCCAGGACTACACCACGCGGCAGTTCCTCCCCGTGAACAATCCCCAGGCACTCGGCTGCGTCGCGGGACTCCTCAGGAGACGGACACTGGTGATCACCCGGCCGCTCCTCACCGGGACCCGCACGCCGACCTTCCCGTTCGACCAGGTGGAGATCCTCGGGCGGGAATTCCCCCTCAGCGGTACGGCGGAACTGCAGGACCCGCACATGTTCATCCCCGGGGGCGCCAGCACCCCCGTGCAGTTCCCGGTCCGCTGCCGCTCCGGAAGCACGGACATCGAGTTCGTCCTGCCGCTGATCTTCTTCAGCGGCCCGAATACGGCTCCCTCACCGGCCGTGCTGTCCGGGTGGCAGCCCCATGCCACGGCCCGCATACCGGGCACCAGCATCGACATGGTCGGCGCGGGAAACAGGCCCGGAGACGTCCTGGAGGTGCACACCCTCACCTTCGGCGCCCGCAACGACGGCACGGGCGGTCGTCCGGACGTCGTGAAGTTCGACGCCGTACTGCCCGCCTTGCGTTCCCTGCTCCCCGGCACAGCGCACGACCAGCCGCGGACGCTGCGGTACGCGCCTCAACTGCACGCTCTGGCCGGTCCGTTGAGGGATACCGAGCGAGCTGCCGCCGTCCCCGACGTCCCGTTCCGCTTCGAGGCACCGTCCGGTGTCCCGGTCAGCTTCGCCAACAACGCCGACCGCTCCGGCGGCCTGGTGGCGCCCCAGTTCAAGGCCGACGGGATCTCCCGGGAACTCGGGCCCGTGCCGACCAGCGTGCTGCCCGGCGCCCCGAATTTCGAGGCCGCGCTGAACAACGCCTTCAGCGGGGCCACCTTGTTCGGCTTCCCGCTCGCCTCCCTCATCGACGCTGCGCTCCAGCCGAAACCGCCCAGCATGCTCCAGAAGCGGGTGAAAGACGCGCTGGTCACGGAGATGAGGTGGGAGCGGGTGCGGCTGAAGGCGCACGGTGCCTTCCGGGCCAGGGCGACCGGGCCGCCGCCCGAACTCGACCTGGTCGCCGGCCACGCGTCGGCCACCTCCGGCAATGGCACGCCCGGCGCGCTGGAGCCCGTGACGACCTGCGCCCTGAGGAACTTCGCCCTCGCCCTGCCGCCCCCACCACTGCCGCACGTGCTGAAGCTGTCGTTCGACTCGGTGACATTCACGCGCACCGCGGGCCACGCACCGGCCGTCGCCGTCGACGGGCTCAAGGTCGAGTTCGCGGGTCCGCTGAAGCTGCTGCAGGAACTGCAGTCGCAGTTGGAGAAGCTCATCGGGGTGCGCGGGCCGACCAGCGGCGTGTCCACGACGGACGTAACCGTCGGATACGAGGTCGGCATCCCGAAGGCCGCGGCGGGCGTGTTCGTGCTGCAGAACGTGACCGGGCGGGTGCGGGTGATCGTTCCCTTCGTCGAAAAGCCGGTGACCGTGGCGCTCGGATTCGCCAGCCGTGAGCACCCCTTCGCCCTCAGCATCGCCGCGTTCGGCGGCAGCGGGTACGCGGACATCGAGATCGCGGGTGAGAACGAACCAAGGGTGGAGATCTCCCTGGAGTTCGGCGCGATGCTGGCCATCGACTTCGTGGTCGCCAAGGCCGAGGTGCACGCCCTGGGAGGGGTGCGCTTCCAGCGCCATCCGGACGGTCATGTGGAACTGGAGGCGTTCATCCGGATCGGCGGCAGCGTGGAGCTGCTCGGCCTAGTGACCGTCGCCGTCGAGCTGCGGGTCTCGCTCACCTACCTGGACGACCCTCCGAGGCTCTTCGGCCGCGCGACCGTCGTCATCGAACTGGACCTGACGCTGTACTCGGAGACGGTGACCGTCGACAGCGGAACCTTCGAACTCATCGGGGGCAGCGCTCCCGCCCGGGGCCTGCGGGGCCTCACGGCCGCCGAACGTGACGACGCGGGCTTCGAGATGTGGCAACGATACCGGAAGGCGTTCGCGTCATGAGTGACATGCTGTGGATCCCGGTGCCGGGTGGCTTCGAGGACGGCGGCCAGCTGCTGCGCGTGCTCGTCGTGCCACGGCTCGACGGCGGCACCCCGGCCGGACACGGGATGGCCCAGTGGCCACCCGCCGCCCTCACCGGGGGCACCGTACGGGTCGAACTGTTCGCCCCCGGCTCGGCCCCGCCCGCGACCCCCGCCCGACAGCTCGACCTCGTACCCCGCCTGCACACCCAGCCCGGCGTCTGGCAACGCCTCGTGGCAGACCTGCCCGTGGAGAGCGCCGGAAACCGGCCCGGCGGGCCGGCCGACGACCCGCTCACCGTGCACGCCACGTCCGAGGACGCCGACGAGGTGGCACGCACCTTCCGCGAGGCGTCCAGGGCCGAAGTCACCGCCCAACTCGGCGCCGAATCACCGGAGTTCGCGGACAAGGTGCGTGACTCGCTCGAAAGTGACCACTGGCTCCGCCCGGACGAGCCGGCCCCCGGCACCACCGCTCCCGGGCCGCCGTCGGGCCGGCCGGGCTTCAACCGGACCCTGTCGCTGCTGCGCGAACACCCCGCGGTGCTGCGGGCACTGGGCCTGATCCTCGAGCTCCCGCTCGGTCCGGGCGGGGCCGGCGCCCCGTCGGCGGGAACGGTGCGGGTGCTGTGGCCCGGCCGCCCCGCCGCACTGCCGGAGATCGTGTCCCCCCGCACGGCGTTCGGCGGCGACTTCCGTCCGGCCACCACTGACCGGGTGGACGGAGGCATGGTCACCCTCGACCAACTGGACCGGAGCGGGAAGCCACGCTGGCAGGTTGCGACCGTGGACGTGGACGTGGCCGCCCAGCGCATGCGCGAAGCCGCCCGCGCGCTCGCCGCGCGCCCGGACGAGCCGCCCGCCCTGCCCGCCCTGCGCTCGGACGGGCTGCAACTGGTGCTGCGCGGCAGGGGCGAGGACATGACGGAACGGCGCGAGAGAGGAGCGCGCAACCGAGGCGCGGAGCCGGACGTGCTCACCGCCGACGACCTGGTCCTCGGCTACCGCGTCGACGTCCTGCCCGAACTCGGCGGGGACGAATGGTTCTCGCTGCACCGGCGCAGGGCCACCTACCGGGTCCACGAGCGGCTCCCCGACGGTGCTCTGTCCGACGACTTCACCGTCATCGGCACGGACGGGGAGGCGGGCCCGCCCGAGGAAGGCCACCTCAAGGCCAACGCCGCGATCCACGACCGCAGCGGCCTGCACGCCGACGAGATCGTGGCCGGCTGGCGCGGCTGGAGCCTGGCCGTGCCCCGTCCGTCGTTCGACGGCACGCCCCCGCCGTCACCACCCCCCGTACCCGGCATGAACCTCAGCATGTCCTTCGAGGCGGAGGAGGGCACGCTGCCCCGTCTGCGCTTCGGACGCCACTACTCCCTGCGGGCACGGGTGGCGGACGTCGCGGGCGGCGGGCTCGCGCCCGACGACCCGGCGGCCGACCGGCACACGACGGCCCCCGAGTTCTACGGGCGCTACGAGCCGTTGTGCGCCACCGAGATCTCGTACCCCGAGGGGACGGACCCGGCCCGCTCCGCCCCCGGGGAGTCGGTCGAACATGTGGTCGTGCGCAGCGATCCCCTGATGGGACTGGACGTCGAGGAGTTCGCCGCGCAGACGAACCACGCCCTCAACGACCAGCGGGTGCTGCGTCCACCCGGCAGCACCCTCGCCGTCGCCGAACAGCACGGGATGCTCGACCTCGGCATGCCCGACGCGGACCGTGTGACCTGGGAATGGGTCGGCCGCGCACTCGCCGCCGGGGACCCGGAGGCGCCCGAAGGCGCCCGGCTGCTGCCCGACCCGGCCGCGGGCGGGATCGTGGCGGCCCGTACCGAGCCGAACGCCCCCAGGCCGACGAGGGCCTGGGACGAGGACTGGCCCGACCTCGCGGCCAAGAGCCTGCGGCTGACGACCCCGGCCGCCGGACGCCCCGTGGTGGGCTGGGAGGGCGAGCGACTGGCGGTCCGCCTCGCACCGGCGGAGCGGATCACGCTCGACCTGTCCACATTTCCCCGGGAGGACATCGTCGACGACTTCGCCCTGCACGTCGCCGACCCCCCGGAGAACTCGGTGAAGGCCCTACGCCAGGGCCGCCACCCGATGGTCACGCCCGCCCGCACCCTCACCCTCGTGCATGCCGTCCAGCACCCGCTCAGGCCGCCGGACACCACCCTGGCCGTGGCCCGCGACCCGAACTCGACGGTCGCCACCTTCGCGCCGCAGTCCGACGTGTACGACCCGAGGAGCACGGCCCAACTGGGGATCACCGCGAGCTGGCGGGACCAACTGGACGACGTGCCGCACCAGGTCACCGACGTGCCCGTCGACACCCTCGCCGTTGCCGCGGACGGACCGGCACGCCCGCCGAAGCTGTTCCGGCAGGAGTTCGGCGACACCCGCCACCGCACGGTGACCTACACGCTCCGGGCCGTCAGCCGCTTCCGCGACTACTTCCGCGACTCCGGGCATCCCGACGACTTCGCCGTGACGAGACAACTGCCCCCGGTCGTCGTGCGCAGCACCGCCCGGCCCGCACCCCCGGTGGTCCTCTCCACCCGTCCCGCGTTCCGGTGGAAGCGCACCGGCGACCTCGACGCGGTCACCCATGTGCTCGTCCACGAGCGTCTCGGCAACCGCGTACGGGTCGCCCTCGATCGGCCGTGGCACAGCACGGGGGCCGGTGAACTGCTGGCCGTGGTCGTACGCCCGGAGGACCAGGCCACCACGGAGGGGCTCGCACCCTTCGTCACCCAGGCCGGTCTCGACCCCCTCTACCCCTCCAAGGGCATCCCCATGGGTGCGCCGTTCGCCCGCCACATCACCGGCGCCGCCGGACCGGAGCGGCGACTGCGGCTCGACGAGGCCGGCGCGGACGTGGTGGTCGTGCCGCACCAGCCGGAGTACCACCCGGACAGTGAGTGCTGGCTGGGCGACGTGGCCTTCACCGGAGCGGACAACACGTCCTTCAACTGCGCCCTCGTACGGCTCGCCGTCGCCCGGTACCAGCCGAACAGCCTCGACGGCCTCTGGCTGTCCCCGGTGGTACGCACCGACCTGGTCCCCCTGCTCCCCGACCGGACGCTGCGCGTGACACGCACGGCCGGCGGCGAGTACGAGGTCAAGCTGACCGGAACCGTCTCACCCGCCCCCGCCGTCAACAGGGTGGACATGATCCTGGAGCACTGCACCCAGCCGGGCGGTCCGGGCGGCGTCCCCGCCGACAAGGTGGACCTGGTCGGATTCGACACGGTGACCGGCGTACCGGCGTGGCAGCGCCAGGGCTTCCCGAGAACGCCGGAACCCAAACGGGTCGGTCTCTCGCCCGTCCTCAAGGAGTGGAAGTCGGAGTACCTCATACCGCCGGACGCCGGCCCGTTCCGGGTACGGATCCGCGAGGTCGAGTTCCTCCCCAACAAAGAACCCCGCCCCGGGGCGTTCCTGAAGTCGGGCACACCGGGAGAGGTGACCGAACGGACCGTGTTCACGGATACGGTGCTGTTGCCGGGGCTGTGATGCCCGCGCTGTTCAGCCGTCGCCGTCAGGCCGTTTGCCGTCAGGCCGTTTGCCGTCAGGCCGTTCAGCCGTCGCCGTCAGGCCTTTCAGCCGTTGTCGTCAGCCGGCAAGGAACTCCCACCCGAATTCCTGCATGAACCCGTCGTGCATCATGTCGCCGAGCGTCGGTACGTCCCACCCCATCAGTTTCTTGGACTGAATGAGGCTCAGGCCGGTGCCGGCCATGGAATTCGCCCCGGCGACCGCGGCGGCGTGCGCCGACGCCCAGGCCTCCAGGGTCCCGTTCGCCGCCGCCGCGGCGGTGGCGGACGAGGACGCGAGGGTGCCCCGTGCCGGCAGACTGTCGCTCAGTGTGGCGATGGCTGGCGCGTTCGTACGGGCGAGGAAGCCGTCGTCGATCCCGCTGCGGATCACGCGGGCGAGCACCAGGGCGGTGAGTGCTGCCTGTCTCGGCTTCAGGTTGATCAGTCCGGCGGCGGGCACATCCACGCGGAGCTTGCCGCCGTCGCGGGGGGTGCCACCGGGCTCGGTGACCTCGTAGGTGGTGATCTGGACGGCCGGGTTGGCGGCCCTGACCGCGTTGAGCATGCGCCAGGTGTTGCGGGGTGACGCGGTGGGCGGTACGGACACGCCGGGGGGATTGGGGGGCGGTACGGCGCCGCTCGGCAGCGGCGGTTCGTCTGCCCAGTACAGGGCGTCGAAGAAGATGAGTCGTTTGATGGTGCCGAGGCTGATGAACGAATTGTTGATCGTGCCGTTGACGCCCCGATAGCCGGTGCTGTACCCGGCGACGGTGTCGATCGTCACGGTGCCTGTGAAGGTGGGCAGGGCAGCGGTGAGGAGCTCCCGGACCATACTGCTGGTGATGCCGATTCCCCAGGCCTGGTTGGACGTGCTCGTGTCGGCTTCGATTCCCGGTATGTAGACGAGGAGACGGTCCGAGCGGCTCTCGAAATAGGTGCGCAGGCCGTGGCGGTCGTACTCGTCGAACGCGCCGAACAGGAGAGAGACCTTGAGGTTCGCACCAGGCGCCAGACCGAATGCCAGGGCGGCAGGCGGAATGAAGAGCAGGTACTCGTGTTGCCTCCCCCGGTTGGAGGCCACCATGTGGCTCTCCGGCTGTGGCCGCGCTTCGGCCACCGAGGTCGAGGGATCAAGTGGATTGCGCAGGCTCTTGACCACGGTCAGCGGTTGTGTGAGAGGGCTGGTGAACCTGCTGAAGTGGACGCCGCGCGGGTTGGCGACCAAGGAGATCGGTGCCCACTCGTCCCGGAAGAATGCGTCGATGCGGGTGTCACGTGGTGACGGCATGGCCGGCTCCCTGGCTGTCGGACACGAAGTCCCCCGCCGGGGCACGCGGCCCAGGTCCGAGCCCCCCTGGCGCGCGTCCTCGCCGATCCGTTCGCCCCTGGCATCGATGGCCGCCCCTCGGGAGGGGCCGCTGCGGAGGGGAGTCGGAAGAACTGTACGCGCCTGACCAGTTCCATTGTGGCGCGCGAGGTCTCCGAGCAGCAACCGGAGGCGGCGGCCCTCGGCCGGCCCGAGCGGACGTGCGGCACGGCGCGGGTGGGTAAGGATTCCCGGTCGTAGCCGAGCGTGCAACTCTCCGGCCCCTCGGGGAACGTGTAGCTGTGGCTTCACCGTGAGGTTGCCTGAGCCGGGGCGGCGGGCATCGCGAGTTCACTGCTGGAGGCTTCCACCATGTTCCTGACCATTTCGTCGGCCGAGGTACCTGTGCTGAGACACAGCGCATCAAGGCTGTATCCGTTCGGTGCGAGCCGTAGGAGCGCGTCCGCGATGTAGCGGCGCCGCTGTGCGAACGACTCGACGTGATCGCGCCCCGCCTTCAGCACCAGGGCGGCGTTCGCCTCCTCGAGGTGGGCCCGCGCGTCCACAGCGCAGAGGACGGCCCGGAACGCATCTGCCTCGGCCGCCGCGAGCCTGTGCAGGGTTCTCGTCAGATCGTCCGACGGCGGAATTTTCCGCAAGCGGCGTGCTTCCTTCAGGTACCGGTCCATCAAGAGGTGCAACGACGCTCCTGCTGGAGGGGGCGCAGGATCCATGGCGTCCAGAATGGAGCTGAGCCACTCGAGCAGGTGCCGTCCGGCGACTCCGAGCTCGTCCCAGCAGGAAGCTCGCAGGTTCTCCCCCAGATACCGGGCTCGCTCGAAGGCCTTGCGGCTCGATGTCATGGCCCGGGGTGCGTCCAGGGGACCGTATGTGTCATGGAGTCGCGAAGACATCTGTTCCGCGAGGGAGCCGAACAACGCCAGATGAGCGTACACATGGAAGGCAGCCATGGCGCGGTGTGTATTCCACCGGTTCGAGGCGTCGGGACCCGGCATGTTCCACAGCGACACCACGTGAGGTGCTTCACGGGACGTTTCCTTCGAAGCTTCTTCCACATCCCTGACCAGCATGGAATGGGCGTGACGGAAGTCGTACAGCTTCTGGTGCAGGGCCTCGTGCAGCAGGTGCTCAGCCACCCACCAGGGGTTCGTGAGCAGTCTTCGGTTGAGGAAGATCGCACCTGTCACCGTAAACTGAGAAGTGGACGCCTTGCCGCTCCAAGCGCCAGTCCCGGAAGTGACACCGATGAGATGGGTGTGGCTCAAGGCGCTACGCGACGTCAGCGGCAGGACCTCGTCCAGGAGCCGCGCACCCTCGCGAAGTGCCGCCCCTTCGGCGTCAGCGGCTGCAATCAAACCCGCGCCGAACTCCGCCTCCAAAAGTTGGCCGAACGCTCGCTCGAAGATGTCGTCGCGCCGTCCGGGAGCCCAGATCCAGGGGGTGCGCGACGAATCGCCCAGCCACTGGGCATCGTCGACGCCGCCTTGCAGCGGACCGGTGATGATGCCCTCTTGGACACGTTGCGCGGCTGCTTCGAGCACTTGCGCGCACATCTGCGGGGGCAACTTTCGCCGGGCCGCTGCGACCTGCTGAACGACCAGTTGCTGGATGGCTCGGCGCACCAGTGGATCGCCGAGAACTCTGTACTCGGTCTGCCCTTCGGCCTGCTGCAGCGTCGTCAGAAGCCGACGGCCGGCGGGAATCGAGGTGCTGATGTTCTCGAGCCTGTGCCTGAACGCAGCGTGCATCTGTTGACGGAGATACTCGCTGTCTCCAAACGGACCGCGTGACAGCACCGTGTCGAACGCGCTCAACTCCATGTCACTTCCAGCCTTGCCTTCATGCGCGGTTGGCGCGCGGACATGATTCCCCGGTTCCTGAAACAGGGTGCTCGCACTACCGTGATCGGCAGTCGTCACTGCCCGGCGAGCAACGGTGTATCACTCCTCCTCGGGCTCCTCCTCGTCGTCATCGTCGTGGTGGTGGTGTCCCCCGGCGGGTTCCAGGAATGCGTCGATCGCGTTGTGCGTCGCCTGCATTTCCTTGATCTGGTCCTCAGTCACGTTGCGGTCGAATTCGAGGATCACGCGCGCTGCGGGTTTCTTTGGGGTGGTCACTGGCGACATGGCCTTTCTGTGTGCGGCAGAAAGCCGCTCTCGATGTTCTTGGGCGGGACTCGATTGGCGTCCTGGCAGGCCCCGTGCGAATCTTCTGTATCGGAGCTGTTCCCCGCAGCGCACCTTTTTTCTGGAGGACCACCCGAATGGCATAGATGTGCGTGGGAGCAACTGCGTGGCAGGACCGACCGAAAAGGCGGCTGAGCATGGACCGATCGAACATGTGGCAGGCTACCGGTGAGGAGTCTGTCGTCAGTCTCTCCTTCGAGCGGGAGATGTCGGCGGGCGAGGTCGAGCGGATCAAGCGCAGGCTCGGCGCGCGCTCGGCTCGGCAGGTACCACTCGCCGTCGGCGCCGCCTACGACCGGGCGCGGCAGGTCGGGTTCACCAAGTCTTCCCGTCCCGAGGTGGGCGCACTGATGGCCGTGCTGGCCGCGGCGGTACCTGCGGGCGGCAGAGTTCTCGAGCTCGGCACCGGGGTCGGCATGGGACTTGCCTGGGTGATGCACGGCCTGCGCGGCCGCGCCGATGTGGACGTGGTCAGCGTCGAGGTCGACACGGAGAAGTCGGAACTCGTGTCACGTGCGGGCTGGCCCGATCAGGTGTCCCTGGTTGTGGGGGATGCCCGGGAGGTCTTGCCGGGCATGGGAACCTTCGATCTGATCTTCCTGGACATTCCCGGCGGGCTCAAGACCTCCCTACTTGAGGAGACGGTAACCGCCTTGAGGCCCGGCGGGCAGTTGCTCATTGACGACATGAATCCCTATTGGAGCGAGGACCAGACAACCCGAAAATCTGTCGACAGGCGCGATCCCGGGCGTTTGCTCGGGGATTCCCGAGTGATTTGTACTGAGCTCCGGTATTCGAGCGGAATGATTCTCGGGACGCGTCTGAGTGAGGCCGGTGTCATAGCCTCGAAGCAACAGTGCAGGTGAGAAGGGTTGCTCGTGGCAGTGCGGGGTATGCGACATCCCGTGCTGACCTTGAACAGGTGATGTCGTCTCGGTTCGGCTGCGCGCCGGCTGGTCGGTGCGCTATTGAATGTGTCGTCAGATACGCGCATGGGGCGGGCTGACCGACAGGCGTGAGCGGAAGTTGGCCCGTGGTCCGCCGTCTCATGGCCGGCAGGATCAGCGGTGGACACTGGCGCGCGTGAAACGACGACCGGCCGGCTGTTCCACGTGACGTACACGGTCGAGGGCACATGGAAGCTCCTGCGCCCGCGCGGCTGGTCCTGGCAGCAGCCCGCCCGCGACCTGGCATGACTACCGGGGACCTGATCCGCCGGGCCCACCATCAGCTCGACGGGCCGATCATCCTGATCTGGGACAACCTCGCCACACATCTCGTCCGCCCGTTACGGGTGTTCGTCGAGGCCGCCGACTGGCTGACCGTGGTCCAGCTACCGTCCTACGCGCCCGGCCTCAACCCGTAGGAGGGCGTCTGGTCCCCCTTGAGTGGGTGTTAAGTCCGGTCTTCCTCGGTTCGTGATCGCTCGATCGTGGTACTGATCGTCGTCCTGGCTATCTCATGGGCATGTCCATGTTGGGATGCGGGACGTGAAGAGAGAGGGGCCTTGACTCCGGATCTTGAACACGTCTATGCGGCTCGGGTCAGGGTAGTTGCTGTTGAGTGGAAGGTGTTCTCGTAGGTGATCGGGGATCGCTGGCCGAGCCGGGAATGCCGACGTCGCGTGTTGTAGCGAGACAGCCGTCGGAAGGCGTCGAGACGGGCCGCACGCTCGCTCGACCAGCCCTTTCGCCCCTTCAACGTCTCCATTTTGAAGGTCGCGTTGAACGATTCCGCGGCGGCGTTGTCCGCGCTGCTGCCGACCGCGCTCATGCTCTGACGGACGCCGGCGAGGCGGCAGGCGTCAGCGAAGGCCCGACTCGTGTACTGGGCCCCGTGATCGGTGTGCATCACCGCTCCGGCGAGGCTGCCGCGGGTCCGGACAGCGGCCGCCAGGGCGTCGGTTACGAGCTCGGTGCGCATGTGGTCGGCGATCGCCCATCCGGCCAGACGTCGTGAATACAGATCGATGACGGTCGCGAGGTAGCAGAACCTCCCGCTGCCGACACTCGGGTAGGTGATGTCGCCGACGTACTTGGTGTTCGGGGCCTCGGCGGTGAAGTCACGGCCGATCAGGTCCGGCGCCTTCACCGCTGCCGCATCCGGGACGGTGGTGCGGTGCCGGCGCCGCAGACGCACTCCCTGAAGGCCGATGGCCCGCATGATCCTGGCAACGCGCTTGTGATTGACCGTCTGACCGCCCTCGTCGCGGAGCTCGGCGGTGACTCTCGGGGCTCCGTAGGTGCCGTCGGAGTCGCGGTGGGCCTTGCGTATCCGGGCCGCGATCCGCTCATCGGCGGCCTGCCGGGCCGCGCGGGCCGGGGCGGTGCGGTGCGGCGCCAGTAAGAGAAACTCGAGCGGGCGATGCCCATAATGTCGCAGAGCCGCTTGACGCCGAACCGGCGCTGGTGATCCTCAACGAACTGGCAGCGGTTCACCAGCGCGTCGCCGAGTAGCCGGAGGGGATTTCACCCTCCGGCCCTCACAGAACGGAGCGTGACAATCTCTCGTCACTCCGCTCTTGTCGTCCTGATCGTCAGA
>NZ_JBSFET010000074.1:0-31853 GCF_053594575.1 Streptomyces sp. NPDC001880 | reverse complement strand
GCCTCGGTGACCAGCGCGGGGAAGACCTCGCTGCCTCGCCGGGTGACGACGCGGACCGGTTCGCCGTTGCGGAAGCCGTGGGAAGGCGAACGGGCCCCGGTCAGGGCCAGACCAGGCAGTACGCCTGGTGCCCCGCGTCGTGCAGCCGGTGCGAGAAGTCCTGCCACTCGTGCAGGAGTTGGTACACGTTGAACGCGTCGCGCGGGCCGCCGCGGTCCGGGACCGTGGACCAGATGAACGCCGCGGCACCCACCGACTCCTCACCGACGCCGCGCAGCGGGTCGACGACCGTCATCGGGAGCTTGACCACCGCGTAGTCGGGGTGCAGCACGACCAGTTCCAGCGGGGGGACCCTGTGCAGGGGTATGCCCTGTATTCCGGTGAGGACCATCGCCGCCACCGTCTCCGGCTTGATCTTGGTGAACATGCCGCCCATGCCCAGTTCGTCGCCGCCGAGCTCCTCGGGGCGCATCGAAATGGGCACGCGTGCCGCGGTGGCCCCGTCGGGGGCACCGAAGTACTTGTAGGTCACCCCCACCCGGCCACCACTCCTGCTTCCGGCTTCGCCACCTTGCGTACCACCGGCCCGTATGCCTTGCTCGCGCTCCGCCTCACGCCGGTGCCGACCCCGCCGGGCAGGCTCGGGCCCCAGGTCGCCGGTCCCTTCGCCCACTCCGCCACCGCGATGCATATCTCATCCACCCGACTACTACTTAGGAGACACAGCCCCCGCCGCGCAACCCGATCACCGTGTCAGTGACCTCCCCCGCGGACGTGCGGTGAAACACCTGTCCGCAAGACCGTCCGTGGCTCTGACACCATGGCTTGTGTGAGCTTTCCCTATGACGCCCCAGTTTCGCAGACGCTTTTCGACCGCGCGTCCCTCGTGACGCCCGGCGGCGTGAACTCCCCCGTCCGTGCCTTCCGGGCCGTGGGCGGTACGCCCCGCTTCATGGTGTCCGGCAGCGGGCCGTACCTCACCGACGCCGACGGCCGTGAGTATGTCGACCTCGTGTGCTCGTGGGGGCCGATGATCCTCGGCCACTCCCACCCGGAGGTCGTCGCCGCAGTCCAGGAGGCCGTCGCCCGCGGCACTTCGTTCGGTACGCCCGGTGAGGGCGAGGTCGCGCTCGCCGAAGAGATCGTGGCCCGGGTCGAGCCCGTGGAGCAGGTGCGGCTGGTGTCGTCCGGCACCGAGGCGACCATGTCCGCGATCCGGCTGGCCCGCGGGTTCACCGGCCGGGCCAAGGTGGTGAAGTTCGCCGGCTGCTACCACGGCCACGTCGATGCGCTGCTCGCCGCCGCCGGTTCCGGGCTCGCGACCTTCGGCCTCCCGGACACCCCCGGGGTCACCGGCGCGCAGGCCGGCGACACGATCGTGCTGCCGTACAACGACCTGGACGCCGTACGCGAGGCGTTCGCCGCGCACCCCGGCGAGATCGCCTGTGTGATCACCGAGGCGTCGCCGGGCAACATGGGCGTCGTACCGCCGCTGGACGGTTTCAACGCCGGACTCAAGGAGCTCTGCGCCGGGAACGGGGCGCTCTACATCTCCGACGAGGTCATGACCGGGTTCCGTACGTCGAAGGCCGGCTGGTTCGGCGTCGACGGGGTGCGGCCCGACCTCATGACCTTCGGCAAGGTCATGGGCGGCGGCTTCCCGGCCGCGGCCTTCGGCGGGCGCGCGGACGTGATGGCCCACCTCGCCCCGGCCGGCCCCGTCTACCAGGCGGGCACCCTCTCCGGGAACCCGATCGCCACCGCCGCCGGTCTCGCCCAGCTGCGGCTGCTCGACGACGCGGCGTACGCCAAGGTGGACGCGGTCTCCGCGGAGATCCGCGGCCTGGTCAGCGAGGCGCTGGCCAAGGAGGGCGTGGCGCACACGGTGCAGGCGGCGAGCAACATGTTCTCCGTCTTCTTCACCGACCGCCCGGTGCGGAACTACGAGGACGCCAAGCAGCAGGAAGCTTTCCGCTTCACCGCCTTCTTCCACTCGCTGCTGTCGCAGGGCGTCTACCTGCCTCCGTCGGCCTTCGAGTCCTGGTTCGTCTCCACCGCCCACGACACGCAGGCCGTCGAGCGCATCGCCGACGCCCTGCCCGCCGCCGCCCGCGCCGCCTCGGAGGCCACCGCATGAGCGAGAACGGAAACCGCAAGGAAAAGGAAGACGGAGGCCGCGAGGGCAAGGACATCACCGTCGTTCACCTGATGCGGCACGGCGAGGTGCACAACCCGGAGGGCGTGCTCTACGGCCGCCGCCCCGGCTACCACCTCTCCGAGCTCGGCCGGCAGATGGCCGACCGGGTCGCCGAGCACCTCGCGGGCCGCGACATCACCCATGTCGTCGCCTCCCCGCTGGAGCGCGCCCAGGAGACGGCCACGCCGATCGCCAAGACGCACGGCCTGGAGCTGGCCACCGACGCGCGGCTCATCGAGGCGGCCAACGTCTTCGAGGGCAAGACCTTCGGCGTCGGCGACGGCGCGCTGCGCAAGCCGGACAACTGGAAGCACCTGACGAACCCGTTCCGGCCGTCGTGGGGCGAGCCGTACATCGAGCAGGTCGTACGGATGATGGGCGCGCTGGACGCCGCGCGCGACGCGGCCTGCGGCCACGAGGCGGTCTGCGTCAGCCACCAGCTGCCGATCTGGATCGTGCGGAGCTTCGTCGAGCGGCGGCGGCTCTGGCACGACCCGCGCAAGCGGCAGTGCACGCTGGCGTCGCTGACCAGCTTCACGTACCAGGGCGACAAGATCGTGTCGGTCGGGTACTCGGAGCCGGCACGGGACCTGGTGCCGGCGCATCTGAGGGCCGGGGCGAAGCCGGTGAAGGGTAAGTCGAAGGCGTTCGGCGCGTAGCCGGACCACGGGGCCGGCGGGGGCGGGGCGCGGGGGCCCCGGGCCCGGCTGCCGGATTGTCCTTGGTCGGCACTTTGTCCTCAATCGCCGGACGGGCTTGATTTTTCGCCCGTCCGGCGATTTTTCGCACGCCTGGCGAGTGCTGTCCTCGGTGGTGGTCGAAGCGCTGCTCCCGCCCCCATGTCACCTGCCAGGTCACGCGTTCGGTCATGGCTGAGGCCTGGTCACGCAAAGAATCATGTGTTAATCCGAGGAACCCTCGTGTTGATTCCGCCATCTAAGCGATCGGCAGTTTGTATGGACTTAATGCAAAACGACCGCAGATGGGGTAATCATGCGCGACATCAGCCGAAGGGGTCTGCTCGGAGCCGGGCTTGGAGCCGCTGCCGCCATCGGGGTGGCGGGCTGCGGCACCTTCGGCTCCTCGGGCACGGGCCGGTCGGGGACCACGGGGGAGAAGGGTTCCGACGGAAGCACTCGCGGAACCGGGTCCGAGAAGAAGGACGTTCGGAAGATCGGGGACGGTTCCACCGCGGACACCGGGAAGCAGCCGCATCAGCCCGCCAAGCCGGTCCCGCTCGAACCCGGTCAGACGCCGCCGCAGTTCGTGATCTTCTCCTGGGACGGGGCGGGCGAGGTCGGCAACGGACTCTTCCCGCGCTTTCTGGAACTCGCCAAGGAACATGAAGCGGCGATGACCTTCTTCCTGTCCGGGCTCTATCTGCTGCCCGAGTCGAAGAAGTCCATGTACCGGCCGCCCAACAACCCTGTCGGCGCCTCCGACATCGGATATCTCACCGACGGTCACATAAAGGAGACACTGAAGAACGTCCGTCAGGCCTGGCTCGACGGGCACGAGATCGGCACCCACTTCAACGGGCATTTCTGCAGCGGTTCCGGATCGGTTGCGAACTGGTCCTCCGCCCAGTGGCGGAGCGAAATCGATCAGGCGGTCTCCTTCGTCACCGAATGGCGCACGAACACCGGCTGGACCGACCTCGATCCACTGCCTTTCGACTACCGCAAGGAACTGGTCGGCGGCCGCGCCCCCTGCCTGCTCGGCCAGGAAAATCTGCTGCCCACGGCGAGCAAGCTGGGCTGGCGGTACGACGCCAGCTCACCCGGTGGCACCCAGGTCTGGCCCAAGAAGCGGAAGGGCGTCTGGGACCTGCCGCTCCAGGCCATGCCGTTTCCCGGGCACACCTTCGAGGTCCTCTCGATGGACTACAACATCCTCGCCAACCAGTCGCAGAATTCGACCAAGGGCATGCCCTCGCGCTACCCCGAGTGGCGCAAGCAGGCCACCCAGTCGTACCTCGCCGGTTTCAACCGCGCGTACTCGACGAATCGCGCGCCCTTCTACATCGGAAACCACTTCGAGGAGTGGAACGGCGGCATCTACATGGACGCCGTCGAGGAAGTGATCAAGAAAATCGCGGGGAAGCCGGATGTGCGCCTCGTCTCCTTCCGGCAGTTCGTCGACTGGCTCGACGTCCAGACCCCGGCCGTACTCGACAAGCTCCGCACGCTGGGGGTCGGACAGTCCCCCGAAGGCGGCTGGAACACCTTCTTTAAACAGGCTTGACAACGGGCTTTACGGGCACCGAGGGGGGTGCCCGAGATCGCCGGAACAGCCATGCGAAACTTTTCACATGAGCTATGGCCGCGCGCCCCGACGCCGCTTCACCCTGCTCGCCGCCCCCGCAGCGGCCGTGGCACTCGCCCTCACGCTGACCGCCTGCGGCGGCGACGGCAACAAGGCCGGCGGCGGTGGCAACACGAACTTCGTCACGGGCAGCGGCGGTATCTCCACCGTGGACAAGGGCGACCGCAAGCCCGCTCCGAAGCTGGACGGAGAGACCCTCCAGGGCGAGCAGCTCGATGTCGCCGACTACAAGGGCAAGGTCGTCGTACTGAACATGTGGGGCTCGTGGTGCGGGCCCTGCCGCCTTGAGGCCAAGTACTTCTCGCAGGTGGCGAAGGAGACGAAGGACCAGGGCGTCCAGTTCGTCGGGATCAACACCCGGGACGCCAAGAAGGGTCCCGCGATCAGCTTCGAGGAGGACTACGGGGTCCCGTACCCGAGCCTCTACGACCCGACCGGCAAGCTCATGCTCCGCTTCCCCAAGGGCACGCTGCGTCCGCAGGCCATTCCGTCGACCGTGGTGCTGGACCGGGACGGCAAGATCGCCGCCCGTTCCCTGACCGCGCTCGACGCCGACAAGCTGCACCAGATGATCGACCCGCTGATCGCGGAGAAGTGATTCCGTGCACACTTCCCTTGCCGCACTCCAGGGCGAGACCGTCGTGGACGGGGCGCTGATCGTCGCCCTGCCCTTTGCCGCACTCGCCGGGCTCGTCTCCTTCTTCTCACCGTGCGTCCTGCCGCTCGTCCCCGGTTACCTCAGTTACGTCACCGGGGTCAGCGGCATGGACCTGGCGCAGGCCCGGCGCGGGCGGATGGCCGCGGGTGCCTCGCTCTTCGTGCTCGGCTTCACCGCCGTGTTCGTCTCCGGCGGCGCGCTCTTCGGCTTCTTCGGCGACACCCTCCTGGAACACAGCGAGATACTCACCAAGATCCTCGGCGTGCTGATGATCCTGATGGGGATCTTCTTCATGGGGCTGATGCCGTGGATGACGCAGCGTGAATTCCGTATCCACAAGAGGCCGGTGACCGGGCTGATGGGCGCACCCGTGCTGGGTGCCCTCTTCGGAATCGGCTGGACCCCGTGCCTCGGCCCGACGCTCGCCTCGGTGAGTGCCCTCGCCCTGCAGCAGGGCACCGCCGCGCGCGGGGCGATACTGACCGTCGCGTACTGCCTCGGGCTCGGTCTGCCCTTCGTGTTCACAGCGGTCGCCTTCCGCAAGGCGCTCGGCGCGTTCGGCTGGGTCAAGCGGCACTACGCATGGGTCATGCGCATCGGCGGCGTCATGATGATCGCGACCGGTCTTCTCCTGCTGACCGGTGTGTGGGACACGATGATGCAGCAACTGCAGGGCTGGTCCGACGGCTTCACGGTGGGGATCTGAGTTCCATGAGCAACACCAAGTCCAACCCCCCCGCCCCGGAGCGTGAGCGCCCGGACGAGCGGGAGAACGCAGGCGAACTGGGCGCCGCCGGCTCCCAGCTCTCCACCGCCCCGAGCGAGGAGAGCGCGGCCGGCCTGCCCGCCCTGGGCGTCATCGGCTGGGCCCGCTGGTTCTGGCGGCAGCTCACCTCGATGCGGGTCGCGCTGATCCTGCTCTTCCTGCTCTCGCTCGGCGCGATCCCCGGCTCGCTGATCCCGCAGAACAGCGTGGACGAGCTGAAGGTGGAGACCTTCAAGGAGGCCCACCCCACCCTCTCGCCGATCTACGAGAAGCTCCAGCTCTTCGACGTCTACAGCTCGGTGTGGTTCTCCGCGATCTACATCCTGCTGTTCATCTCGCTCATCGGCTGCATCGTGCCGCGCACCGGCCAGTTCATCGGCCAGCTGCGCAGCCGGCCGCCGGGCGCCCCCAAGCGCCTGACCAGGCTGCCCGCGTACACCACCTGGCGCACCGAGGCCGAGCCCGAGCAGGTCCGCGAGGCCGCGCTCGCGATGATGCGCAAGCGGCGCTACCGCGCGCACACCGTGGGCGACGCGGTCGCCGCGGAGAAGGGCTATCTGCGCGAGGCCGGGAACCTGATCTTCCACATCGCCCTGATCGTGATGCTGGTGGCGTTCGCCGTCGGGCAGCTCTTCAAGTCCGAGGGCGGCAAACTGATCGTCGAGGGCGACGGCTTCTCCAACACGCTCACCCAGTACGACGACTTCAAGTCCGGCTCGCTCTTCGACACCGACTCGCTCGCCCCGTTCAGCTTCACGCTCGACAAGTTCACCGGCACGTACGAGCGCAGCGGCCCCCAGAAGGGTACGCCCAGGACCTACGAGGCCCATGTGACGTACGAGAAGGGCGCGTACGGCAAGCCGCAGAAGACCGTCATCAGGGTCAACGAGCCTCTCGTCGTCGACGGCACCAAGGTCTATCTCAACGCGCACGGCTACGCGCCGGTCGTCTCGGTCAAGGACGGCAGGGGCAAGGAGGTCTACCGCAACGCGGTGCCGCTGCTGCCCAGGGACAACAACGTCACCTCGACCGGTGCGATCAAGGTCTTCGACGGCTACCGCGACAAGAACGGCAAGAAGACCCAGCTGGGCTTCCAGGCGTTCTTCGTGCCGACCTTCGCGGGCAACGGCAAGGGCACGATGTTCTCGCAGTTCCCGGCCCCCGACATGCCCGTACTGGCCCTCAACGGCTACCACGGCTACCTCGGGCCCGACTCCGGGCTGGCGCAGAACGTGTACCAGCTGGACAAGTCCAAGATGAAGGAGTTCAAGGACGCCGACGGCGAGCAGCTCAAGCAGCGCCTGATGGTCGGCGAGACGATGAAGCTGCCCGACGGCGCGGGCTCCATCACCTTCGAAGGCCTCCAGGAGTGGGCCAGCTTCCAGATCTCGGAGCAGCCGGCCAGCGGCTGGGCGCTCACCGGAGCCGTCGCCGCGATCGCCGGACTCGTGGGCTCGCTCTTCATCCAGCGGCGCCGGGTCTGGGTGCGGGTGGTCCCCGGTGCGGACGGCGTCACGGTCGTCGAAATGGCGGGTCTCGGCCGCAGCGAGTCCGCCAGGCTTCCCGAGGAGCTGGCCGATCTCGCGGTCACGCTCATCGCCTCGGCGCCCACAGCGCCCGAGACCGATACCGCGCCCGGCACCGATACCGAGCCCGGTTCATCCCCCGAACCGGATTCCGACTCCGTCGAAGAATCCTCCGAAGAACCTGCCGAAGGGGCTGAGAAGTGAATCTCGCCGCCGCTACCAACGAGAACCTGGCACACACCAGCAATGTGCTGATCTATTCGGCGATGGCCGTCTACACCCTGGCGTTCTTCGCGCACATCGCGGAATGGGTGTTCGGCAGCCGCAGCAAGGTCGGCCGCACCGCCGCCGCGCTGACCGAGGCCGGGGCCGAAGCCGCGGGCGCCGGCGGCTCGGTGAAGGTGCAGGTCGCGCAGAAGGGCGGCGGCACCGCCGTACTGGAACGCCCGAAGATCGTCACGCGCTCGGCGCCCGGTACCCGCGACGTGCCGGACGGGCCCGGCGCGGCCGGCGGCACGTTCAAGGGCGACCTCTACGGGCGCATGGCGGTCTCCATGACCGTGCTCGCCTTCCTCGTGCAGGCCTGCGGAGTCATCGCCCGCGCACTGTCCGTGCAGCGCGCCCCCTGGGGCAACATGTACGAGTTCTCCATCACCTTCTCCACGGTGGCGGTCGGCGCGTACCTGACCCTGCTCGCGCTGAAGAAGAACGTCCGCTGGATGGGGCTGCTCCTGGTCACCACCGTCCTGCTGGACCTCGGCATCGCGACCACGTGGCTCTACACCGACAGCGACCAGCTGGTGCCCGCACTGCACTCGTACTGGCTGTGGATCCACGTCTCCACCGCCATCCTCTGCGGCGCCGTCTTCTACATCGGCGCGGTCGCCACCCTGCTCTACCTCTTCCGCGACAGCTACGAGAGCAAGCTCGCGAACGGCGGGCAGCCCGGTTCGTTCGCCCGGTCCGTGCTCTCCCGGCTGCCTGCCGCCGCCTCGCTCGACAAGTTCTCGTACCGCATCAACGCCGCCGTCTTCCCGCTGTGGACGTTCACGATCATCGCGGGCGCCATCTGGGCGGGCGACGCATGGGGCCGCTACTGGGGCTGGGACCCCAAGGAGGTCTGGTCCTTCATCACCTGGGTCGCGTACGCCTGCTACCTGCACGCACGCGCCACCGCGGGCTGGAAGGGCCGCAAGGCCGCCTACCTGGCGCTGATCGCCTTCGGCTGCTGGCTCTTCAACTACTACGGCGTGAACATCTTCGTCACCGGCAAGCACTCCTACGCCGGCGTCTGAGCACGTCCCGTACGGGTGCGGATCCCGCACCACCGGGCCACGCTGGAACCATGACCGATGCGACCCCCGTCATCGAGCCCGGAACCAGCGAGACCCATGGTGACCTGCACACTCTGAGGTTCGTGCTGCGGCTGCCCCACCCCGTTCCGCGGGTGTGGGCAGCCGTTGCCAGTTCCGGGGGGCTGGTCGGCTGGCTCGCCGCCGCCGACCCCTTCGAACCGCGGGTGGGCGGGGCGATCACGCTCCGCTGGCTCAACACCGACCAGGAGGACCGGGCCACGGTCGCCTCCGGCACCGTCACCGCCTGGGACATCGAGCGGGTCGCCGAGTACACCCTCGAAGGGCTCCACGGCCGCATCCGCTTCCACCTGGAACCACCACGCGGCGACCATGTGCTGCTGCGGTTCACCAATGAGTTCCGGGGCGACGACGAGCTGCGCCTGGACTGTCTGGCGGGCTGGCACGACCACTTCGGCTACCTCTTGGACGCGCTCGACGGATACCCCGCGGACTGGTCGAAGTGGACCCCGGTCCGGTGGGCCGGGCTGCGTGAGGAGTACGTGGCGGCCGAGCGGTGAAGCGGCGTCACGGCGCCGAGGACGGCGGCAGGCACTTCTCGTCCGGCGGTGTGCCCTCCGGCCAGGCGATCGACACGAACCGCTGACTGGCGTCCTCGGGCGCCAGCTCCACCACCGGAACCGCCTTGTTGTACGGGTTGCCGTGGTTGTCCAGGCAGATCCAGCCACTGGCCCCCGACACCCGCAGCGAGCCCTTCACCCGCGGCCACTGCTCCCCCACGTCCGCGAGCTGCGGCAGCCGCTTGTCCTCCGGGGTCGCCTGCCGGACGGCCTGCACCGCCAGCGACATCGCGTCGTGCGCGATGATCACCTGGCCGTCGGTCAGGGCCTTGTGATCCGTCGGACCGATCGGGCCCGCGGGCTTCTTCGACACCGTGGCCAGCAGATCCAGGAAGTCGCGGTAGTCCGCCGGGGAACCGCCCGCGGCCGCCCGACCCTTCCCCCTCTCCGCCGCCCAGGTGTCCGGGTGCGCCAGCGAGGCGTAGCGGACGGTCACCTTCCGGCGCAGTGCGCTCCGGTCGAGCTTCTTGTCGTTGCCGAGGTACGAGCCCTCGTCACCGGTCAGGATCGTGAAGGCGCGGTTCTGGCAGCCGCGGGCCCCGAGCGCGTTGATGAACTGCCGCAGCTGGACATGGCGTCCGGCGAAGAACACCGTCTCCGCGTCGGTGTCGCAGATCAGATGAGTGATCTGCTGGAAGGTGTTGGCCGTGGTGCCCTCGTCGTTGGGGTCGCTGCGCGAGGTGAACAGCTCCGGTTGGTAGCGGGTGCCCTTCACCAGCGAGGTGAAGGCGGCCCGCAGCGTGTCCGTGTAGTGGTCCCCGGTACGGGTGTCCTGCACCAGCAGCGCCTTGTCCGCCTCGACCTGCCCGAAGCGGGCCAGGGCGCGCGCCTCGTCCCGGTTGGTCGGCGACACCCGGGCCAGGCCGGGGAACGGGTCGCCCTTCGCACCGTTGGCGATGTCGTCGGCGGTGATCGTGGTGCCGACGACCGCGATGTGCGCGGCGGTCAGCTCCTTGACGGCCGACTTGACCTGCGTACTGCTGGTGGCGACCCCCGACACGGCCCGCAGGTTGTCCGGGGCCCCGGTCATCGTCTTCAGCCGGTCCACCGTCGGCCGCCACAGCAGGTTGTTCTTCCCGGTGTTGGCGAGCACCAGCCGGATCTTCGGCACCTGCTCGTTGGAGAGGTGGTTGGCCCGGTACTGCTCGGCGAACGCGCCCTGGAGCTCGCGCTGCATCTTCGTCTGCATCGCCTCGTCCGTGGACGTCAGCGGCAGCAGCAGCGCGACCGTCGCGTACCGGCCGGGCTTCAGGCCGTCGTTCTCGCGGGCGATGGCCGCGGCGACTTCGGTCAGCTTCGGCCGCCCGAAGTCGTAGCCGTCGCCGGAGACGCCGATGCACTCGTCGCTGCCCTGTGGCCGCTCGACGCCCCGGGCGCAGGAGCGGTCCTCGGGGGCGGTGAGCCGGCCGATGCCGTACCAGCCGGACGTGATCACCAGGGCGGCGGCCACGACCGAGGTGACGACCTTCTGCCGGGCCGTGTACCAGAGGCGGTAGCGCAGTGGATTACGCATCGGGGCCTCCGTTTCCCCGCTGCCGCCCCGGCCCGCCGTCGCCGGGTTCTCCCGGTGGCATGGACAGCGGACGCCAGGCCCTGATGTCCCGCGGCCAGTGCGTCGCCGCGTCCCACAGCAGGCTGTTGCCCGTCGGATGCCTGCCGGACAGTTGCCGCAGTTCGTGCGCCATCTTGTCGATCACCTCTTCGTCCGGCAGGGCCAGTGGATCGGACAGCAGCCATACGGCGTGCAGCAGTCGGCGCAGCTGCACATGGAGTTCGGCGGCCGCCGGTTCGAGCCCCCGCGGCGGCGCGTTGTCGGTCCGGCCGAGCGCGACCGCGCGTCGCGGATCGGGGCCGGCGTGCCCGCGCGTTCGCGGGTACGGCGCCGAGGCGATGAAGCGCAGCGAGTCGAGCCACACCGTCACGTCCGGCTCGTCGAACCGCAGCCGCAGATGTCCCACGCACGCCTCGGCGTCGCCCAGCACCAGCTTCTGGTGCAGCAGATGCGGGGCGCTCGGGCGGCGGCCGCCGGGGCCGTACGCCCCGCGCAGCGAGACATGCACCGCCTGCCACACCGCGTAGGACGGGTGGTCGCCGTCCTGGAACCGCAGCCGGTGCAGCAGCAAGGCCCGCAGCAGCGGATCGGCGACGAAGTGGCCGGGCCCGACCGGCCAGTCCTCGGCCCGCAGCGCATCGCGCATCCGCAGCGCCACATCGCCGTCCGGCGACCCCCGGCCCAGCCGGCTCTCCGCCAGCAGCCGCGCCGAGTCCTCGCCGTGCGCGGCGGCCAGCACGGAGAGGAAGTCCAGCCGCTGCTCGGGCCCCGGCAGCAGCCGCGCCAGCAGCTCGTCCGCCACCAGGGTGGGCGCCCGGTCCTCGCGCACCTCCACCATGCAGTCCAGCAGCGACCCCGGCACCAGCGAGGCGGGCTCCGGAGCCTCGCCCGCCGCCAGCGCCAGCAGCTCCACCGCCAGCGGACGCCCGCCCGTCAGCCGGTGCACACCACGGGCCAGCCCGGCCGGGATACGGCCCGCCCGGTCGTACCGGTCGAACGCGGAGCGCACCTCCTCCGGGCCCAGCGGGGTCAGCTCCACGGCCAGGATCCCGGCGGTCACCCCGGTACCCCTGGACCAGTGCGAGGTGTGCGCCACTTCCGGCAGCCGCCGCCGCACCGCATGGCTCAGCCCCTCGTGGTCCCGGACCCGCGAGGAGGCGAACACCGCGATCCGGTCGCGCACCCCGGCGGCCCGCTGCCGCAGCAGCGGCTCCACCAGCTGACGGCCCAGCGGTGTGTGCGCGTTGTCGACGAGCAGCACCGGACGGCCCCGGCGGGCGCCCCGGGCCAGGCCCCCGTAGGCGGCGACCAGGTCCGCGGCCAGCGCCAGCACCAGATGGTCCTCGGCGCGGCGGCGCAGATCGCCGCCGCGCTCGAAATCGACCGCCAGCTGCCGCAGCCCGATGCGGCCGTTGCCGCCCGCGTGCGGGTAGCTGCCGTACCAGTCGGCCGAACGGCGCTGGAAGCGGCCGAACGATTCCTCCAGGACCGTTTCGACCGTGGCCTCCGCGACCATCCCGGCCATCGGGGCCACCGAGTCGAAGGCGCTGGCGGCCAGCTTGGTCAGCACCTTGGTGACCCAGCCGGTCGCCGCGTCCCCGCGGCCGTCGACGGTCGCGAGCATCGGGCCGAGCGACTGGAGGTCCCGCCGGGCCCGCGTCTCGTCCTCACGGGTCCAGGAGATGGAGGCGACCGCCACGAGCCCGAGGCTCAGCCGGGGGAACTGCACCGGACGCGCGGCATGCACCTTCGCCGTCAGCTGGGTGGCGAGCTCCGGCAGCGCGCCGGTGACCGGGGTCCAGCCGGGGCCCGCGTCCTCGGGCGGCACGACGGCCTCGCAGTCGACCAGGGCGACCGGGGTGATCTCCCGGTACAGATGGCGCAGCTGCTTGAGGACGGCCGTCTTGCCCATGCCACGGCCGCCGGTCAGCACGGCGACCGGGGGGTCGTCGCGGTGCTCGTAGACGACCCGGGCGGAGCCGTACGGAGTGAGGCCGGTCAGGCGCGCCGCAAGTCCGTCATTGCCGAAGATCGCCTCGCGCCCGTACAGCTCTCTCTCCACAGCATCCCCCGGCGTCGACGCTCCATCCGATCTGTCACATCGTCAACAGGAGGATATCGCCCGGGTGTTGGGCAGCGGAGAGGAATTTCGAACGATCCGTGGGGGCGGGGCGACGATCCGGGGGTGCGGACGGCGGATCAGCCCGCGCCGATGTCCTTGTTCCTGAGGTCGGGGAACTCGCTTACGAGGTAACGGGGTTACTCGCCGGAGGGGCTCGGGCTGTCGCCGTTCTCGCGGCGCTTCAGTTCTTCCTCGCGGCGGCGCAGATCGGCCTCCCAGTCCTTGAGGAGCGACTCGTCCTTCTTGTTCTCGTCCTTCAGCGCCTTCAGGAACTCCGGGTTGTCGTCCGGCGCCACCCACTGCGAGCGGTGGTTGCGGTGCCATTCGGACGGCGTACGGCCTCCGGCGGGCGCGTGGCGCATCTTGCCGGCGGCCAGCCAGACGATCGGGCCGACGATCCAGAACAGCAGGATGATGAAGACCCAGGCGATCTTCGGCAGGTGCTTGGCCTCGTCCTCGGGGGTGTTCAGGCAGTCGATGAACGCGTAGATCGTCAGCGCCAGAGGCACGAGATAGATCAGGGCCCGGAACATGATGGAAAGGTCCCCCTGCGGAGAGTTGGCGGGGCTTGTCCCGCCCCGGTTCGGGCCCAGAGTAGCCGGTGTCCGTGACATATCACGTCGAGCGGGCCGAACCGGCTGCGGGACGCGGAGGCTACCGGGTCGCTCACCGGCCGGGTGGGGTCCCACGGGTGGTCGGCGACGGTGATGACAGACTGGACGGCATGGCTTACGACGATCTTCGTTCCCTCCTCCGGGCCCTGGAGCGCGAGGGCGAGCTCAAGCGCATCAAGGCCGAGGTCGACCCCTACCTGGAGGTCGGCGAGATCGTCGACCGGGTGAACAAGGCGGGCGGCCCCGCGCTGCTCTTCGAGAACGTCAAGGGGTCCTCGATGCCCCTGGCCATGAACGTCTTCGGGACCGACAGGCGACTGCTCAAGGCGCTCGGGCTGAAGTCCTACTCCGACATCAGCGACAAGATCGGCGGGCTGCTCAAGCCGGAGCTGCCGCACGGCTTCGTCGGGGTGCGCGAGGCCTTCGGCAAGCTCGGCTCGATGGTGCACGTCCCGCCGAAGAAGGTGAAGCCGGAAAGCGCGCCCGTGCAGGAGGTCGTGCTCACCGGCGACGACGTGGACCTGGATCGGCTGCCCGCGCTCTTCACCTGGCCCGAGGACGGCGGCTCCTTCTTCAACCTGGGCCTCACCCACACCAAGCACCCGGAGACCGGCGTACGGAACCTGGGGCTGTACCGGCTCCAGCGCCACGACCGCCGCACCATCGGGATGCACTGGCAGATCCACAAGGACAGCCGCAACCACTACCAGGTCGCCGCCAGGCGCGGCGAGCGGCTGCCGGTCGCCATCGCGTTCGGCGCGCCGCCCGCGGTGACGTACGCCTCCACCGCACCGCTGCCGGGGGACATCGACGAGTACCTCTTCGCCGGGTTCATCCAGGGCAAGCGGATCGAGATGGTCGACTGCAAGACCGTGCCGCTCCAGGTCCCGGCCCAGGCGGAAGTGGTCATCGAGGGGTGGCTGGAGCCCGGGAAGATGCTTCCCGAGGGACCGTTCGGCGACCACACCGGCTTCTACACGCCGCAGGAACCGTTCCCCGCGCTGACCATCGACTGCGTGACCATGCGGAAGCGTCCGCTGCTCCAGTCGATCGTGGTGGGCCGGCCGCCGACCGAGGACGGGCCGCTGGGACGCGCCACCGAACGGTTCTTCCTGCCGCTCCTCAAGATCATCGTGCCGGACATCGTGGACTACCACCTGCCGGAGGCCGGGGGCTTCCACAACTGTGCGATCGTCTCGATCGACAAGAAGTACCCGAAGCACGCCCAGAAGGTGATGAGCGCCATCTGGGGGGCGCACATGATGTCGCTGACCAAGCTGATCGTGGTCGTGGACTCCGACTGCGATGTCCACGATCTGCACGAGGTGGCGTGGCGGGCGCTCGGCAACACGGACTACGCGCGGGACCTGACGGTCACCGAGGGCCCCGTCGACCATCTCGACCATGCTTCCTACCAGCAGTTCTGGGGTGGCAAGGCGGGCATCGACGCGACGAAGAAGTGGCCCGAGGAGGGCTACACCCGGGACGGAGGCTGGCCGAACATGGTCGAGTCCGACCCCGAGACGGCGGCGAAGGTCGATCGCCGGTGGAAGGAATACGGACTGTGAGCGCCGCCGAAGCAGCAGTGGGCTCAGGGCCCGTACACCCGAGCAGCAAGGTCAAGGCGTTCCTGCGGCTCGTGATGATCGAGCACTCGGTCTTCGCGCTGCCCTTCGCGTACATCGCCGCCCTGACCGCGATGTTCCAGGCGGACAAGTCCATCCACTGGGGCACCCTGCTGCTCGTCACGGTCGCGATGGTGGGGCTGCGGACCTTCGCGATGGCCTGCAACCGGATCATCGACCGGGAGATCGACGCCCGTAACCCGCGCACCGCGAGCCGGGAGCTGGTCACCGGGGCGGTC
This sequence comes from Streptomyces sp. NPDC001880, assembly GCF_053594575.1. NCBI lineage: Bacteria > Bacillati > Actinomycetota > Actinomycetes > Kitasatosporales > Streptomycetaceae > Streptomyces > Streptomyces sp. NPDC001880. The sequence continues at coordinate 16,296 of NZ_JBSFET010000074.1, read as the reverse complement.
TCGGTGAGGTCGGCATGGACGGGGGCGCTCGTCGCCGTCGTCTTCTTCCTCGGCGCGGCCGCGCTGCTGAACCCGCTCTGTCTGGCGCTGGCGCCGGTCGCCGTCGTGCCGATGGTGGTCTATCCGTACGGGAAGCGGTTCACCCACTACCCGCACGCCATCCTCGGCATCGCGCAGGCGATAGGGCCGATCGGGGCCTGGCTCGCGGTGACCGGCAGTTGGTCGTGGGACGCGGTGATCCTCGGTCTCGCGGTGGGGATCTGGATCGGCGGCTTCGACCTGATCTTCGGCTGCCAGGACGTCCAGGCGGACCGGGCGCACGGGGTGCTCTCGGTGCCGGCCCGCTTCGGCATTCCGGCCGCGCTGTGGGGTGCGCGGATCTGCCATGTGGTGACGACCGGGCTGCTGGTCTGGTTCGGGCTGGCCACTCGGGCCGGCCTGTTCTACTGGTTCGGCATGCTGATCGTCGCCGTCGCGTTCGTGTACGAGCACCGGGTGGTGCGGCCGCACGATCTGTCCCGGCTGAACCGGGCCTTCTTCTCGGTCAACGGCTTCATCGGGATCGCGCTCTTCGTGTGCGCCCTGCTGGACCTGTTGGTTCGGGGCCTGGCCGCCTGAGACGGCCTTACGGGGCCGCGGTCTTCGCGCGGTCGCCGGCGGTCCACGCCGACGCGGACCGGCCCCACGACGCGGCCGTCGTTCCCCCTGCCGTCCCTTGTCGCTCCTGTTCCCGCCCGTGGAACGCCCGAGGCACCTTACTCAGTTCCGGTTTCGTACCGCCGGATAGGCTCAGGAGTGTGGATTCCGGGACTTCAGTGAGTCAGCACCAGCGACAGCCTTGGATTGTCGGGGTTTCAGGCGCTTCGGGCACCCCATTCGCCGCCGCCGTGCTGCGCGGTCTGCTGGCCGCGGGGGAGAGCGTCGATCTGGTGGTGAGCCGGGCCTCGCGGCTGACGCTGCTGGACGAGACCGGGATCGCGTTCCGCGACGGGCACTGGCAGGAGGATCTGCGCAGCTGGCTGGCGCGCGGGGCGGACGGGAATCCGCACACCTTCGACGTGGACATCGAGGGCGTACGGCACTGGGCGGCCGGTGATCTGGGAGCGGGCCCGTCCTCGGGGTCGTACCCGGCGAAGGGGATGCTGATCGTCCCGGCCTCGACGGCCTGTGTGGCCGGAGTGGCGCTCGGGCTCTCGAAGGATCTGCTCCAGCGGGCCGCGAGCGTGACGCTCAAGGAGCGGCGCAAGCTGGTCGTAGCGGTGCGGGAGACTCCGCTGAACGGGCAGACGCTGAAGCATCTGGTGAGCCTGGACGAGGCGGGCGCCGTGGTGCTGCCCGCCTCTCCGGCGTTCTACGCGGGGGCGACACACATCCAGCATCTGGTGGACTTCGTCGCCGGGCGGGTACTGGACGCGGCGGGCGTGCCGCACGACCTGTACCGCCGGTGGGAGGGGGAGCTCGGTGGTGGCTCCCGTGACTCCCGTGGCTGAGCCTGTGGTCAGCGCTTCTTCATGGCGCGCGGCTTGCGGGTCCGGTCGACCCGGTGCGCGGCGGCGGGCTGGTGGGCACGCGAGCGGTTGGCCAGGTCCTGCAGCTCGCGCATTCGGGCGTAGGCCATCTCGATCGAGTACACGGTGTTCTCACTCCTGAAGATTCGAAAGCATTTTTTGGATGTTCGGGAAGATTTGCAGGCGGTGAAGCCTGCATGCCTTAGATTCTACACGTAAACTCGCGATACTGCTGAACAATGGAAGGTTTCAGTCATATGGACGCGGTGGACAGGCAGCTCATCCAGGCCCTCAGAGAGAACGGCAGGGCCTCGTATGCCGAGCTGGGACGGCTCGTCGGGCTCTCCGGGCCCAGCGTCACCGACCGCATCAATCGGCTGGAAAGCGCCGGTGTCATCACCGGCTACCGCGCCACCGTCGACGCCGCGTCCCTGGGGCTCGGGGTCACGGCCCTGATCGGCATCTCGCTCTCCGACGCGGCCGATCACGAGGACGTGGCGCGTCGGCTGAAGGACCTCGCGGAGATCGAGGACGCCTGGTTCATCGCGGGCGACGACTCGTACATGCTCAAGGTGCGCGTCGGCAACGTGGACGGGTTGGAGAAGACCATCCGCCGGCTCAGCGGCACGAGGGGCGTCTCGCGCACGCGCACCACGATCGTGCTCTCCACCAAGTGGGAGAACCGGGTCGGAGAACTCCCCGAGGAGCCGTAGGCGTAACGTGGTGGGGCCCCCGGGGGACCGGGGGTTTCGCCCGGCAGCACCGTCACCGGGAAACGCACAGCACGTAGACAACTGGGAGGCAGCCGCATGGACGTCGGGCTCAAGCGCGAGCTGGAGGAGAAGGTCCGCGCAGGGGAGCGCCTGACCCGTGAGGACGGCATCGCCCTCTACGAGTCGGACGACCTGGCCTGGCTCGGCGGCCTGGCGCACGAGGTGCGGACGCGGCTGAACGGCGACGTCGTGCACTTCAACGTCAACCGGCACCTCAACATGACCAATGTGTGCACCGCTTCGTGCGCCTACTGCTCGTTCCAGCGCAAGCCGGGCGAGAAGGACGCGTACACCATGCGCATCGAGGAGGCCGTCCGCCTCGCGAAGGCGATGGAGGGCGAGAACCTCACCGAGCTGCACATCGTCAACGGACTGCACCCCACCCTGCCCTGGCGTTACTACCCGCGCTCGTTGAGCGCGCTGAAGGAGGCCCTGCCGCAGGTCTCCCTCAAGGCGTTCACCGCCACCGAGATCCACCACTTCGAGACCATCTCCGGGCTCTCGGCCTCCGAGATCCTGGACGAGCTGATCGAGGCCGGCCTGGAGTCGCTGACCGGCGGCGGTGCGGAGATCTTCGACTGGGAGGTCCGTCAGCACATCGTGGACCACAACACCCACTGGGAGGACTGGTCGCGCATCCACCGCCTGGCGCACGAGAAGGGGCTCAAGACCCCGGCGACCATGCTGTACGGGCACATCGAGGAGCCCCGGCACCGCGTCGACCACGTGCTGCGGCTGCGTGAGCTCCAGGACGAGACCGGCGGCTTCCAGGTCTTCATCCCGCTGCGCTACCAGCACGACTTCGTCGACATGCAGGACGGCAAGGTCCGCAACAAGCTCCAGGCGCGGACGACCATGGCGACCGGCGCCGAGGCGCTGAAGACCTTCGCGGTCTCGCGGCTGCTCTTCGACAACATCCCGCACGTCAAGGTCTTCTGGGTGATGCACGGTGTGCAGACCGCCCAGCTCGCGCTGCAGCACGGCGCGGACGACATGGACGGCTCGGTCGTCGAGTACAAGATCACGCACGACGCGGACAACTACGGGACGCCGAACAAGCTCGGCCGCGAGGATCTGCTGGACCTCATCCGCGACGCGGGCTTCCGGCCCGTCGAGCGCAACACCCGGTACGAGATCATCCGCGAGTACCCGGGCCCCGACGCCGGGCGGCGCGAGTCGCCGCAGCCGATGCGTGTCTGACCCGTTCGTCGTCAGCGGTTCGGTTCCATGGGAGCCCCGGCCTTCGGCCGGGGCTCCCTCGCGTGCCGGACATGGTGTGTGGCCACGGACAGGTAACGGAGGCGCGCCCGCCCCTTTGGTGGAGCCCTCCGAACTGATCGATTCCGGGGCATGCTTCACTGGTCGGGCAGGATCGAAGCACCGTTATACGTTGAGAGAGAGGCCAACTGTGTCCGTTGCCAAGCCGAGCGCGACGATTCGGTACACCGCGATGCGCCTCGGCATCTTCGTCGGCTGCCTCCTCGTCGCGGCCGTGGCCGTCCACTTCGGCCTGCTGCCCGCCGGGGCGAACGGCTCCAATCCCATCTGGGTGGTTCTCCTCGCCCTGATCCTGTCCGCCCCGCTCAGTTTTGTGCTGCTGCGCAAGCAGCGCGACGAGATGTCCGAGCAGATCGTGTCCACGGTCGGCCGCGCCAAGGCGCGCCTCGATGCGAACCGGACCCGCGAGGACAGCGTCACCTCACGCCGCAGTGACGACAGCGTGAAGGCTGCGTAAGCTTCCTCACACCCGCAGAGTTTTCCTTCGAAACCCCAGTACCGGAGCGCCCGCTCCTGTACTGGGGTTTTGCCGTTCCCGCGGGTTCCGGGACGAACCGGGGCGCGGTGGCGGCGGTTCCGTGCACCCGCCGGGGTCAAAGAAGAGCTTTGAGATCCTCAAAGTTCAAGTGTTAACGTGTTCGGCGTGAAGACAGCAGTGCGCCATCGATACGCCGCGAGCGTCCCGCTCGTGGAGCGCCTGCACGTCGATCTCTGCCGCTGTATGTCCGCGGTCTGTTGCCGCACGGTCTGAACGGCACCATGCAGCGGCGCCGCCCCTGACGCGGGCGCCGCATCCCCGTCCCCGCACAGTCGCCCCCGTGCGCCCCGATGCGTCACATCTGGAGTGTGTCCGTGTCCGCGAATCCCGCGTCCACCGCTGCCGGCAGCCCGTCCGGCTCCGGTTTCCGTATACCCAAGGTCCCGTTCTGGGCCCAGATCGTCGCCGGTCTCGTCCTCGGTGTCGTGCTCGGCTGGCTCACGCGCACGTACGACATCGGGTGGCTCTACGCCACGCTCGACCAGGTCGGCCACCTCTTCGTCCAGCTGCTGAAGCTGGCCGTCGCGCCCCTCGTCTTCTTCGCGATCCTGGTGTCGATCACCAACCTGCGCAAGGTCAACAACGCCGCCCGGCTGGCCACCCGCACCCTGCTCTGGTTCATGATCACCTCGCTGATCGCGGTCTCCATCGGCCTCGCGATCGGCCTGGTCACCAACCCGGGCTCCGGAACGGGCCTCACGCCGAAGGACGGCAAGCTGCCGGAGGACGCGGGCTCCTGGCTCGACTTCCTCACCGGCATCATCCCGGACAACGTGATCACGCCGTTCACCGAGCTGAACGTGCTCCAGATCGTCTTCATGGCCGCCGTCGCCGGTATCGCCGCGCTCCAGCTCGGAGAGAAGGCCCAGCCGATCCTCACCCTCAGCGAGTCCGTACTGGAGCTCCTCCAGAAGGCCCTGTGGTGGGTCATCCGCCTCGCCCCCATCGGCACCGTCGGCCTCATCGGCTACGCGATCGCCGACTACGGCTGGGACCTGCTCGGCAAGTACGCGACGTTCACCGCCGACGTATACATCGGCTGCGCCCTGGTGCTGTTCGGCGTGTACCCGCTGCTGCTCGTCACCGCCGCCAAGCTCAGCCCGGTGCAGTTCTTCAAGGGCGCCTGGCCGGCCATCCAGCTGGCCTTCGTCTCCCGCTCCTCGGTCGGCACCATGCCGGTCACCCAGAAGGTCACCGAGCGCCTCGGCGTCCCGAAGGAGTACGCCTCCTTCTCCGTCCCGTTCGGCGCCACCACCAAGATGGACGGCTGCGCCGCGATCTACCCGGCGCTGGCGGCGATCTTCATCGCGCAGATCTTCGACGTGCAGCTCGGCGTCGGTGACTACGTCCTGATCGCGTTCGTCTCGGTGATCGGTTCGGCGGCCACCGCCGGACTCACCGGTGCGACGGTCATGCTGACCCTCACCCTGTCGACGTTGGGCCTCCCGCTGGAGGGCGTCGGCCTGCTCATGGCCATCGACCCGATCCTGGACATGATGAGGACGGCGACGAACGTAGCCGGGCAGGCACTGGTACCGGTGATCGTCTCGGCCCGCGAGAAGATCCTCGACCACGACGCGTACAACTCGGCCTCCTCCTCCCCGGTCGACGACGAGGTGCGCGACACCGAGCCGGAGCGGGTGCCGGTCGCCGCGTAACCGCTCAGGCACGACACGCGCCGGCGCCCCCGGTCCGCCTTCGGGCAGGACCGGGGGCGCCGGCGCGTACGGCGGGGTGGAGGAACCCGTACCGGGGAGCGGCCCGCCGGCGAACCCGTGGCGGGAGCCGGGACGGACCGGCCTGACGCCCGAGGTGCTCACGGGGTGCCTGGAAAACTATGCGAGGGCGAGGAAGAGGAGGAAGAGGCGGCGTCGGCACCCCGCGCCGCGTCGGCCCCCCGCACGGCCCCCGAGAGCGCGGCGACCGGCGGGGACGACTGCGAGGGCGACGCCGACAGTTAGAGCCTCTCGTCCGGATCGGGCCGGGCTCGTGGGGGTCCGGCACGATCCGGACGAAAGACCCTGCTGTCGACTTCCCCTTGCCTGATGAGGCGTCAGGCATGACGATGGCCCCCGCGCACCGTCAAGTGACGGTGCGTCAGATTCGCTCGGGGAGGAGGCCGTCCGGTGCCGATATCACCCACCGGGCCGCTGTCGTACGGGATGCAGCTGCCGATCCAGTCGCAGAGCACCATCTACGCCGAGGGGTGGGAGGCGGCGGCCACCCCGGCCGACCTCGCCGCGATCGCCCGCACCGCCGACCGCACCGGCTTCGCCTATCTGGCGAGCTGCGACCATGTCGCGATCCCCCGGCGGCTCGCCGGGGTCATGGGCACCGTCTGGTACGACCCGGTCGCCACCCTCTCCCTGCTCGCCGGGATCACCGAGCGAGTCCTGCTGATGAGCCATGTCGCCGTCGTCGGGCTGCGCCACCCGCTGGCCACCGCCAAGCAGTACGCCACCCTCGACCACCTCAGCGGCGGCCGGCTGATCCTCGGGGTCGGGGCCGGGCACGTGCCGGAGGAGTTCGAGGCGCTCGGGGCGGACTTCGACGGGCGGGGCAAGGTGCTCGACGAGACCATTGACGCGCTGAAGGCGGCGCTCGGCCCGGAGGAGTACCCGGAGTTCGCGGGGGAGCGGTTCTCCTTCAGCGGCCTCGGACAGCTGCCTCGGCCGGCCCAGGAGCGGGTGCCGGTCTGGGTGGGCGGCTCCTCGCCGGCCGCCGTGCGCCGGGCGGCCGTGCGGGGCGACGGCTGGCTGCCGCAGGGCGACCCCCGGGAGAAGCTGCCCGCGCAGATCGCCCGGCTGAAGGAGCTGCGGGAGGCGGCCGGGGTCGAGGCGCCGATCGTCATCGGTGCGATCACCGAGCCGCTGTACGTCGGTGAGCCGGCGTGGTCCGTCGGGCGGCGCACCCTCACCGGGAAGCCGGAGGCCCTCGCCGAGTCGCTGCGCGCGTACCGGGCCATGGGCGTCCATCAGATCCAGGTGCGGTTCCGCAGTCGGAGCCGCAGCGAACTGACCGACCAGATGGCGGTGTTCGCCGCCGAGGTCGCACCTCATCTCGACAGGTAGGAGTCAGGTCATGGGCAAGCTGGACGGGCGGACCGTACTCATCAGCGGTGCGGCGCGCGGGCAGGGCGAGCAGGAGGCGCGGCTCTTCGCCGCTCAGGGCGCGCGGGTGGTGATCGCCGATGTGCTCGACGAGCAGGGCGAGGCGCTGGCCAAGGAGATACGGGAGGAGCGGGGGGCGGACGTCGCCCGGTTCGTCCGCCTCGACGTGAGCCGGGAGGAGGACTGGCAGGCCGCGGTCGCCGCCGCGAAGGACGCCTTCGGGCGGATCGACGGGCTGGTCAACAACGCGGGGATCCTGCGGTTCAACGAACTGGTGAGCACGCCGCTGGAGGAGTTCCAGCAGGTGGTGCAGGTCAATCAGGTGGGCGCCTTCCTCGGGATCAAGAACGTCGCGCCGGAGATCGAGGCCGCGGGCGGCGGGACCATCGTCAACACCGCCTCGTACACAGGGCTCACGGGCATGGCGTTCGTGGGCGCGTACGCCGCCACCAAGCACGCGGTGCTCGGGCTGACCCGGGTGGCGGCGATGGAGCTGGCCGCGAAGGGGATACGGGTCAACGCCGTCTGCCCCGGGGCCGTGGACACCGCGATGACCAACCCGGCGGCGCTGGACCCGGCCGCGGACCCGGAGGAGTCCAAGGCGGCGGTGGCCGAGCTGTACCGCAAGCTCGTGCCGCTGGGCCGGATCGGGCGGCCGGAGGAGGTGGCGGCGCTGGCGCTCTTCCTGACCTCGGAGGACTCCTCGTACATCACCGGGCAGCCGTTCGTGATCGACGGGGGATGGCTGGCGGGCGTCAGTCTGTTCTGACCAGAGCTGACGATGCGTCAGGTATTGACGGGTGCGAGTGCCGGTGGAACAGTCGGACGCATCACGATCTGACGGAGTGTCAGAAACGATTGAGGACGGTGAACCCCCTTGGAATTCGGGCTCTTTGTACAGGGGTACGTGCCCGCCGCGCGAGCCAAGGTCGACCCCGGGGCAGAGCACAAGGCGCTGATCGAGGAGACCGAGTACGTCATCCAGGCGGACAAGTCCGGCTTCAAGTACGCCTGGGCCTCCGAGCACCACTTCCTGGAGGAGTACTCGCACCTCTCGGCCAACGACGTGTACCTGGGCTACCTCGCCCACGCCACCGACCGCATCCACCTCGGATCCGGCATCTTCAACCCGCTCGCCCCGGTCAACCACCCGGTGAAGGTGGCCGAGAAGGTCGCCATGCTCGACCACCTGTCGGAGGGACGCTTCGAGTTCGGCTCGGGGCGCGGGGCCGGCAGCCACGAGATCCTCGGGTTCATGCCGGGCATCACCGACATGAACCACACCAAGGAACTCTGGGAAGAGACCATCGCCGAGTTCCCCAAGATGTGGCTCCAGGACGAGTACGTCGGCTTCCAGGGCAAGCACTGGTCGCTGCCGCCGCGCAAGGTCCTGCCCAAGCCGTACGGGAAGTCGCACCCGGCGATGTGGTACGCGGCCGGCTCGCCGTCCTCGTACGCGATGGCGGGCAAGAAGGGGCTCGGCGTGCTGGGCTTCAGCGTGCAGAAGGTCTCCGACATGGAGTGGGTCGTCGAGTCCTACAAGACGGCCGTCAAGGAGGCCGAGCCCGTAGGGGACTTCGTCAACGACAACGTCATGGTCACCTCCACGGCCATCTGCGCCGAGACGCACGCCAAGGCCGTCGAGATCGCGGTGGGCGGCGGGCTGAACTACCTCCAGTCGCTGCTCTTCCGCTACCACGACACGTTCCCCCGGCCGGAGGGGATCCCGGAGTGGCCCGAGCTGCTCCCGGAGTACACCGAGGAGATCATCGAGCTGCTGATCGCCGAGGAGCTGATGATCTGCGGCGATCCGGACGAGGTGCTGGCGCAGTGCAAGCGGTGGGAGCAGGCGGGGGCGGACCAGCTGAGCTTCGGGCTGCCGATCGGGGTGAGCCGTCAGGACACGCTGAACTCGATCAAGCTGATCGGTGAGCACGTGATCCCGAAGATCGACACGGACCCGGTCCACCGGACCTCCCGCTTCCGTGACGCGGCCTGAGAGAACAAGCCCCTCCGGCGATTGAGGAGCGGCAGCTCGGGGGCGGTGCGCCTGCGGCGGGCCTGTTCCCCTGCCCGCCCCTTCCCGCACCCGGGGCTCCGCCCCGAACCCCGCTCCTCGATCGCCGCGGGGGCTGGATTCTGCCCGGCCGGGCTCGATCCGGCCCCCGCCGAAAGCTGCGGCGTCTTCCCGGACCGCCGCTCCGTGGAGCCGGGGTGCGTACCGCGGCCGTGCGCACCCCGGCTGCACACCCGCCCACCGCAGAAGCACCCACCCACCACAGAAGGGAACCCCGGCATGCTCGACCACCTCATCCGCGGAGCGACCGTCGTGGACGGCACCGGCGGGCCCTCGTACCCCGCCGACATCGGCATCCGTGACGGCCGTATCGCCGTCATCGCCGAACCGGGCACGCTCACCGAGGAGGCCGTCACCGCCGAGGACGCCACCGGTCTCGTTCTCGCGCCCGGGTTCGTCGACCCGCACACCCACTACGACGCCCAGCTCTTCTGGGACCCGTACGCCACCCCGTCCATGAATCACGGCGTCACCACCGTCGCCGGAGGCAACTGCGGGTTCACCCTCGCCCCGCTGCACCCCGAGCGCCCCGAGGACGCCGACTACACCCGGCGGATGATGTCGCGGGTGGAGGGCATGGCCCTCAAGGCGCTGGAGGAGGGCGTCGACTGGACCTGGTCCAGCTTCCGCGAATACCTGGACGCCCTCGAAGGGCGGATCGCCGTCAACGCCGGGTTCATGGTCGGGCACTGCGCCCTGCGCAGGCACGTCATGGGCGCCGACGCGATCGGCGGACAGCCCACCCCCGCCCAGCTGCACGCCATGCTCGCGCTGTTCCACGACGCGATGGACGCCGGGGCCTGGGGGCTGTCCACCACCCAGTCGGCCACCCACTCCGACGGCGACGGGCAGCCCGTCGCCTCCCGGCACGCCCTGCCCGAGGAGCTCCTCGCCCTCTCCCGGGCCGTCGGCGAACACGAGGGCACCCAGCTCGAAGCGATCGTCGCGGGCTGCCTCGACCAGTTCTCCGACGAGGAGATCGAGCTGCTCGTCGACATGACCGCCACCGCCGGACGCCCGCTGAACTGGAACGTCCTCACCATCGACGCCGCCGTCCCCGAACGCGTACCGCGTCAGCTCGTGCCCAGCGAACGGGCCCGCCGGGCCGGTGGCCGGATCGTCGCGCTCACCATGCCGATCCTCACCCCGATGAACATGTCGCTCGGCACCTTCTGCGCGCTCAACCTCATACCCGGCTGGGGCGAGATCCTCGCCCTCCCCGTCCCCGAGCGCATCGAACGGCTCCGCGACGCCGCCACCCGCGCCGAGATGCTGCGCCGCGCCGACAGCAAGGAGGCCGGCGTCTTCCGCCGCCTCGCCGACTTCGGCCGGTACGTCATCGGCGACACCTACAGCGAGGCCAACGAAGGGCTGACCGGCCGCGTCGTGCGCGACATCGCCGCCGAGCGCGGGCTGGACCCCTTCCACTGCCTCGTCGAGATCTGCGCCGCCGACGAGCTGCGCACGGTGCTGTGGCCGATGCCCACCGACAACGACCCCGCCTCCTGGGCGCTGCGCCGGGAGACCTGGGAGCACGAGGACGTCATGCTCGGCGGCTCCGACGCGGGCGCGCACCTGGACCGGATGTGCGGCGCTCCGTACACCACCCGGTTCCTCGGCGACTGTCTGCGCGGACGGAAGCTCGTCCCTCTCGAACAGGCCGTGAAGATGCTCACCGACGACCCCGCCCGGCTCTTCGGGCTCCGCGACCGGGGCCGGATCGAGGAGGGCTTCCACGCCGACCTCGTCCTCTTCGACCCGGAGCGGATCGACGCCGGGCCCGCCACCCTCGTCCACGATCTGCCCGGCGACAGCCCACGGCTCGACTCCCGGGCGATCGGCATCGTGTCGGTCCGGGTCAACGGGGTGGAGACGCTGCGCGACGACAAGGTGACCGGGGCGGTCCCGGGAACGGTGCTCCGTTCCGGGCGCGACACCAGGACGGTGAGCACCGTATGAGCGAGGGAAGCAGGCGCCTGTTCATCGGCGGGCGGTGGACCGAGCCCGAGCACGGCCATTACGAGGTGATCGACCCGGCCACCGAGGAGGTCGTCGGCCTCGCCCCCGAGGCGAGCCGCGAGCAGGTCCACGCGGCGGCGGCAGCGGCCCGGGAGGCCTTCGCCGGCTGGTCGCGCACCCGCCCCGAGGAGCGGGCCGAGATCCTCGACCGGGCCGCCGGCCTGATGCTGCGCGACCTCGACGACCACGCCGCGCTCGCCCGCGCGGAGAGCGGCGCCACCACGGCGACGGCCCGGGGGATGCAGGTCGCCGTCGGTGCCGCCCGCTTCCGCCGGTACGCCAGGGGCGCCCTGGAGCCGGTGGAGGAGGCGGTCGCGCCGCAGATCAACGAGGCCGGGCCGATGGGGCGGGCCGGGGTCTTCGGAGCGCTCGCCGTCCGCCAGCCGGTCGGCGTCGTCACCTGCATCACCTCGTACAACAACCCCTGGGCCAACCCGGCGGGCAAGGTGGCCCCCGCACTGGCGATGGGCAACACGGTCGTCGTGAAGCCCGCCCCGCAGGATCCGCTCTCCGTCTACCGGATGGCCGAGGCGCTCGAAGCGGCGGGCGTCCCGGCGGGTGTCGTCAATGTCGTCACCGGATCGGGCCCCGAGGCGGGGGAGGCCGCAGTCGACTCCCCGGACGTCGACATGGTCAGCTTCACCGGTTCCACGGCCGTCGGGCAGCGCATCGCCGAGGTGTGCGGACGGGGCATGAAGCGGCAGCTGATGGAGCTGGGCGGCAAGGGCGCCGCCGTCGTCCTCGACGACGCGGACCTCGACTCGGCGGCGGCGGGGATCGGCACCACGTTCTCCTTCTACAGCGGCCAGATCTGTACGGCCCCGACCCGGGTCCTCGTCCAGCGCGGCGTCCACGACGCGCTGCTCGGGAAGCTCGCCGCGTACGCGGGCCACCTGAAGATGGGCGATCCGGCGGCCAGGGGAACGGTCGTCGGACCGGTCATCTCGGCCGCCCACCGCGACCGCGTCGAGTCGTACATAGAGCTGGGCCGGAAGGAGGGGGCGCGGGTCGTCACGGGCGGCGAACGCCCGGCCGGGCCGGAGCGCGGTTTCTACGTCGCCCCGACCCTGCTCGCCGACTGCACCAACGACATGCGCGTCGTCCGCGAGGAGATCTTCGGCCCGGTCGTCGTGGTCGTCCCCTTCGACGACGAGGAGGAGGCCGTCGCGCTCGCCAACGACAGCGACTACGGACTGATCGACTACGTGTGGTCCTCGGACGTGGCCCGCGCCTTCCGGGTGGCCCGGCGGCTGCGTGCCGGCGGGGTCGGCGTGAACACCGTGGGGCGGAACATGGAGGCCCCGTTCGGCGGGTTCAAGAAGAGCGGTGTCGGGCGCGACGTGGGCTCGTACGCCCTGCACGCGTACAGCGAACTCCAGTCGATCGTCTGGCCCGGCTGAACCGGTACACGCCCGTGAGTGTCCGCTGATCGGACACTCACGGGAAATTTTGAATCACCACAAAACGGACAGTGGTGCGGTTCCCGTACGATGCTGCGATCGAGCCTTCGCCTCGCTTTGGAAGGCGAAGTTCGTGAATTGCCTTCAATTAACCAAGGTTTTGCCGTATCGTTACCTAAAACTCAAGGGTGAGGCGGCGGAGTCACATCCTCCAGATGTGGAAATCGTAGCGTTTATCGTCCTTTTCATGACTCAGCTGGACGTGCGGCAACAGGCCGGAGACGCGGCAGGGGGCTCCGCCCCGGCCGACGGTGGGGTACGTGGTAAGGGCCTCGGCGGGAACTCCGTCGGCCTGATGGGCAGCGCCGTCATCGGCATATCCACCGTCGCCCCCGTCTACTGCCTCACCTCCACCCTCGGCTCCACCGCGGGAGAGGTCGGCCTGCAGATGCCCGCCGTCTTCCTGGCCGGCTTCCTGCCGATGCTGCTCGTCGCCTTCGCGTACCGCGAGCTCAACAAGGCCATGCCGGACTGCGGCACCTCCTTCACCTGGACGGTCAAGGCGTTCGGCCCGCGCGTCGGCTGGATGTGCGGCTGGGGCCTGGTCATCGCGACGATCATCGTCCTGTCGAACCTGGCGGGCGTCGCCACCTCGTACTTCTGGCTCCTGGCGGGCGAGATCACCGGTAATCCCTCGATCGCCGCCCTGGACGACAGCAAACCCGTCCACATCGTGACCTGTCTGGCCCTGATCGCGATCGCCACGGCGGTCAGCTACCGGGGGATGACGGCCACCAAGGGCCTCCAGTACGCACTGGTGGGGCTCCAGCTCGTCGTGCTCGGCCTGTTCGTGGTGATGGCCGTGCAGAAGGCGCAGAGCGGCGACTTCGCCTCGTCGCTGGACTTCTCCTGGTCCTGGCTGAACCCGTTCGCCGTGGAGTCCTTCGCCACGTTCACCGCCGGTCTGTCGCTGTCGATCTTCATGTTCTGGGGCTGGGACGCCTGTCTGACCGCCAACGAGGAGACCACCGGCAGCGAGAAGACCCCCGGACGGGCCGCGCTCATCGCGATGGCCGTGCTGGTCGGCTCCTACCTGGCCACCGGGGTCGCCGCCCAGATGGCCGTCGGTTCCGGCACCTCCGGTCTGGGCCTGGCCAACCCCGACACCTCCGACAACGTCTTCGCCGCGCTGGCCGGTCCGATCATGGGTCCCGGCCTCGGCGTCCTGCTCTTCGTCGCCGTGCTCGCCTCGGCCGCCGCGAGCCTGCAGACCACCTTCATCCCGGTGGCCCGCACGGTGCTCGCGATGTCCACCTACGAGGCCCTGCCCGCCTCGTACGCCCGGGTCCACCCGCGCTTCCGTACCCCGGGGAAGGCCACGATCACCGCGGGCGTCGCGACCGGTGCCTTCTACACGGTCATGACCGTGGTCAGCGAGCACGTCCTGGTCGACACGATCTACGCGCTCGGCCTCATGATCTGCTTCTACTACGCGCTGACGGCGTTCGCCTGCGTCTGGTTCTTCCGCGCCGACCTGACCCGCTCGTTCCGTGACCTGCTCTTCAAGGGCCTGTTCCCGGGCCTCGGCGGCATCCTGCTCACCGCGGTCTTCGGCAAGACCCTCTACGACATGTGGAACCCTGCGTACGGCTCCGGCTCGGCGGTCTTCGGGGTCGGCTCGGTGTTCGTCATCGGCGTCGGGCTGCTGGTGCTCGGTGTGGTGCTGATGCTGGTGATGCAGCGTCGCAGCCCGGCGTTCTTCCGCGGCGAGGTGCTGACCAAGGAGACCCCGTCGCTGGTCGTCGCGGACTGAGAGGCTGTCGGGTGACCTCGGACCGGAAGCGGAAGCGGTCTGGCGCGTGCGATTTCAAGGCGGAGGGGGGAGTCAACGCGGAGCGTTGGCGACCGACGACAACGCGGGAAGCGTGCGTGCCAGGGCGTGGCCGCCCGGTCGGAGGTCACCCGACAGCCTCTGAGGCCCCGGCGTCCGGGGCCCTCGCCGAAAACCGCGTGCGCGCGGGTACGGGGACGGGCTAGGGTCCCGGGCATGTACTTCATGTATCAGATCTACGGCTGACACACGGGCGGGGCATGTACCCCGTCCCGCCGAGTCCGAGTGCGCCCACGGTGATTTCCGCCCGTGGCCGGCGCACCGGACCGCTGTGTCCCCATCGCCGTAGACCTGAAAAGAGTGATCCTCCATGTCACGTCGTCGTGCCCATGTCGCGATGATCGGCATTCCCGCCGTCAGCCATGTCCTGCCGAGCCTTGAGATCATCCGCGAGCTGGTGGCCCGGGGCCACCGGGTGACCTACGCCAACGACCCGGCGGTGGCCGGGCTGATCGAGACCACCGGCGCCGAGTTCGTCCCCTACACGTCCGTGCTGCCGGTCGCCGACAACGACTGGCCCGAGGACCCCATCGCCGCGATGGGCGTCTTCCTCGACGACGCGGTCCAGGCGCTCCCGCAACTGCGTGCCGTGTACGACGGCGACCCCGCGGACCTGTACCTCTACGACATCGGCGCCTACCCCGCGCGCGTCCTCGCGGAGACGCAGGACCGCCCCCTCATGCAGCTGTCCCCGACCTACGTGGGCTGGGAGGGCTACGACCAGGACGTCGCGGCGCAGCTGTGGCAGCTGCCGGGCGCCGACGCCTACCGGGCGAGGTTCAACCGGTGGCTCGCCGACTGCGGGACGTCCACCACCGACATGAACGTCTTCTGCGGCCGTCCCGCGCACACCCTGGCGACGATCCCGAAGGCGATGCAGCCGCACGCCGACCGGGTCGACACCGACACGGTCACGTTCGTCGGCCCCTGCTTCGGCACACGGGCGGACACGGCGAGCTGGACGCGTCCCGCCGATGCCGAGAACGTGCTGCTGGTCTCCCTGGGCTCGGCGTTCACGAACCGGCCGGAGTTCTACCGCCAGTGCCTGGCCGCCTACGGCGATCTGCCCGGCTGGCACGTCGTGCTCCAGATCGGGAAGTACACCGACCCGTCGGAACTCGGCGCCGTCCCGTCCAATGTCGAGGTGCACTCCTGGGTGCCCCAGCTCGCGATCCTGGGGCAGGCCGACGCCTTCGTCACCCACGCGGGGATGGGCGGCAGCAGTGAAGGGCTGTTCAGCGGTGTGCCGATGATCGCCGTGCCCCAGGCCGCCGACCAGTTCACCAACGCCGACCGGCTCGTCGAGCTGGGGGTGGCCCGCCGCATCGACACCGACGAGGCCACCGCCGAGGCCCTGCGGACCGCCCTGGCCGAACTCGTCGCCGATCCGGAGGTGGCCCGCCGCTCCGCGCTGCTGCGCGCCGCCGCGCGGGCCGAAGGCGGCACCACGCGGGCCGCCGACCTCATCGAGGAGCTGCTGGGCCGAGTCGAGGAGCTGCCGGGCTGACCGGCAGTTCTCCCTCCTTCTCGGGCGCGGGACCACCTCAGGCGTGAGCCCTGACGTCGTCCACGATGTGCTTGTCCAGTGCGGCACGCACCAGGGCTGCCGCGAGCACGGCGTCGAGGTCGACCTCACCGCGGCGCTGCCCGCCTGAACCAGTCCGAAGAACGGGTAATACGGAAAGCGTTTGGCCCGGACGAC
>NZ_JBSFET010000073.1:0-31972 GCF_053594575.1 Streptomyces sp. NPDC001880 | reverse complement strand
GATCGGGCACCTCGTCATCACACCCCGCCACCACACCAACGAACACCACCTGCACTGGTCACGCTTCCGCAGACGCAGCCAGGCCAGAGCCCGCCGCTCCCACTACAAACGCAGGGGCCAGAACCCTCAGATGCGGTTGCAGTACTAGGCTGGCGGGGTCGTCGCAGTGGAGCCAGGGAAAGCGCGTGAAGTGCCCTGACGTTGCCTGATGATGCGTCAGGAAAGTCAGCAAGTAGTCAGCATGAGTCCTGAAAAACCTGGGGACAGCTGCCTGAACTTGCGACTCGTTGTAGGGTGTGGAAACAGCCCTTGACCTGCAAAAACGCAGGCAGGGAGCCCATGTCCAGGAGTGCCTCAATGATACGAACGATATTCAAGTCCAAGATTCACCGGGCCACCGTGACCCAGGCCGACCTGCACTACGTCGGTTCCGTCACCGTCGACGCAGAGCTGATGGAAGCAGCGGATCTGTTGCCCGGCGAGCTGGTGCACATCGTCGACATCGACAACGGCGCCCGTCTGGAGACGTACGTCATCGAGGGGGAGCGCGGCTCCGGTGTCATCGGCATCAACGGCGCCGCCGCCCACCTCGTCCACCCCGGTGACCTGGTCATCCTGATCAGCTACGCCCAGGTCGACGACGCCGAGGCACGCGGCCTGACCCCTCGCATCGTGCACGTGGACGCCGACAACCGTATCGTCGCGCTCGGTGCCGATGCCTCCGCGCCCGTACCCGGCACCGCCACCGAACGGAGCCCGCACGCCGTGCCCGCGGCGCGCTGAGCCGGGTCGACCACCGAGGGAGCACCCGCCATGGCGGAACGGACCGGGCGGATCGAGCCGGAGATCCGCGACGACCGCGCGAGCGGCAGTCTGCTCGCGTACGAGGACGGCAAGGCCGTCGGGGGCATCGCGTACTTCGTGACGGATGGTGACCCGGCCGCCCTCGTCGCTGTGCACACCGTCGTCGAACCCGGCCACGAGGGCATGGGCATCGCGGGCGCCCTTGTCCAGGAGTTCTACGCCATGGCGGGCCGCGAAGGCGTCCCCGTCGTCCCGTTGTGCCCGTACGCCGCGAAGTGGGCGGCGCGCCACCCCGACCGGGCCCCCGAGGCACCGGCCGAGCTGGTGGAACGGGCGAAGGCGCAGCTCAAGACGCACCCCGAGCCGTACTGACCCGGGCCGGCCGGGGACTGTACCGTTCGGCCGGTGACACTCGCCCTGCTGCACACCTCCCCGGCCCACGTACCCGTTTTCGACGCGCTCCGCGACGCCGACCACCCCGGACTCGCCCTGCGCCATCTCGTGCACGATGACCTGCTCACCAGGTCGAGGGAAGCGGGCCCCGAGGCGGTGGCGGGCGAGGTCCGGGACCTGCTCGCGGGCGCCGTCGCGGACGGGGCGCGCGCCGTGCTCTGCACCTGCTCGACGATCGGTGGCGTCGCCGAGTCGGAGTCGGTGCGTCTCGGTGTTCCTGTGCTGCGCGTCGACCGCCCGATGGCGGCGGCCGCCGCCGCACGGGACCGCGTGGCCGTGCTCGCGACGATCACCGGCACCCTGGCACCGACCCTCGCCCTGCTCGCCGAGGAGGCGGGGGACCGACCGGTCGACGTACGGACCGTCGTGGTGGACGGTGCCTGGGCGCGCTTTGAGGCCGGTGACCGGGACGGCTACCTGGACCTTGTCGCGGCCGCGGCCGACGCGGTGAAGGACAGCGATGTGATCATGCTGGCGCAGGCGTCCATGGCCGATGCGGTCACCCGTACGGTCACGCGCATTCCGGTGCTCTCCAGCCCTCGGCCGGGTCTCGCCGCCGCGGCCGCCGCCGCTCGCTGACCTCGGCACGGCTCGCGGACCCGGCAGATCATCCGGAACCGGGGCGCACGGACTCACCAGGCGCGGGCAGCCGCTCCGGGGGACGGTGGAAGCAGATCCACCCGAACCGTTCGGAGGCCCCCCGATGACGAATCCCCCCGACCCGGTCCCGCCGGCCCCCACCCCGGGACCGATGCCCGGCCCGCCCTCCCCACTGCCGGAGCCACCACCTCCGCCACCCGGCCCCGTCCCGCCGGGCCCGTCGCCGGATCCGATCCCGCAACCGCCGCCACCGCGCCCCGAACCGGTCCCGGAACCGCAGCCGTCGCCCCGGTAGGCCGGCCACGCCTCGCCCCGGGCAGCCGATCGCCGGCCGGTCCCGGGACGCGTTGCTCGCGCCGGACGGAGTGCACAGCCGCTGAATCGAGGCCGGTCGAAACGGAACGGATCGGTGTCGTGGCCGACCGGCGAGGAGGATTTCCCTGCCCGCCCGGCGGCCCGTGCGGTCTCCGCCGGGCCGCGATCACTCGGTGGGCGGCCGGACGGGCGACGGGCCCAGGGTGTCGGTGCCGGGGGAGGCCCGTTTCCGCCCGGGGACGGACATCGGTCACCCCGCGTCGCTCGGCGTCCGTGCGGACGGTCGCGGCCACGAGGTGACCGCCGAGGCCGTCGACCGTACGGACGCCATCCGTGACCCCGCCCGCCGTCCGCGCCCCGGCCACCGGCACCCTGACCTGGAACGTCCGGGCGACCGGGCAGCGGAGGCAGCGCCTCAGGCGATGATCGGGACCACGGCCTCGGGCGTCAGCATCCGGAAGGTGAACGCCTGATGGAAGTAGAGCCGGATGCTGGTCGCGTCGTGGTCCTGATAGCCGATGGAGAGATCCTGTCCGAGGCGCAGCTCGAAGTCGCCGCCACGGGTGGACAGCAGCACACCGCCCTTGACGGCAGGCGCCCACAGGATCTGGTCGTCGAGCAGCCGGGCCAGATGGGTCGCCACCGGGTACCCGTGGTCGGAGGTCTCGGTGGCCTCGGTGAAGGCGTCGGCACCGAGCAGCAGCCGGTACGGGCCGTCGACCCCGGCCAGCCGCAGCTGGGTCAGTGCCTGGCTGACGGTGGTCGGGTAGTCGCGGGCGTCCGCGGGCAGCGTCAGCGGTGAGTGGCAGGAACCGTCCCGGAGCCCGGTGATCCCGGCCGAGGCGTACCCGTCGATGATCGACATGTCCTCCGCGAACGCACAGGTGCGGGCGGCGTCCTTGACGGGCTGCCAGTCGCTGTCGTCCGAGCCGCGCTCGACGTCGTCCACGGCCGACCGGGTCACCGTGAACGGCACCCGCCACTCGATGACAGGCACCGATGTGCGGGCCTTGGCGACGACGTCCGGGGTGGGCGGATCGATGTCGCGCAGATGGCCGTCGCCGATGGCCGCCAGCTCGGGGCCGTCCGGGCCGGTGACATCGACGACACGGCGGCCCGCCACATGGCGGCTGAAGGTGCGCCGGGCCTCTTCTTCGATCTGGTCCCAGGCGGCATCCGTGACAGGGGCGAGTTCGCGGTGGAGATTGTTCATCACTGGGCGCTTTCTTGCAGGCTGCCGATGTGCAGCGAACCGTCGGCCGGACCGGCCGGGGCCGTCACCGGTGCCGGCGCGGACGCGGGCTCCGGCAGGGCGTCGGTCCCCGCCGGCGAGGGCGAGGGCGGCGGGGCGTCGAGGAAGTCGGCGCTGGGGACGTAGAAGAGGGTGCCGGTGACGGCGGTCGAGAAGTCGAGAATGCGGTCGTGCGTGGCGGGCGCACTGCCGAGGAACATGTTGCGGAGCATCTGCTCGGTCACCCCCGGATCGGCGGCGTAACCGATGAAGTACGTGCCGAACTCGCCCTCTCCGAAGCTGCCGAACGGCATGTTGGCGCGCAGGATGTCGCGCTCCGTGCCGTCCGGGCCGGTGATCGTGTTGAGGGCGATGTGCGAGTCGGCCGGTTTGACGTCGTCGGCGAACTCGATGTCGTCCAGCTTCGTACGGCCGATGACCCGCTCCTGTTCCTCGGTGCTCAGCGCGGTCCAGGAGGCGAGGTCGTGCAGGTACTTCTGCACGATGACGTAACTGCCACCCGCGAAGGGCGGATCCTCGGCGCCGACCAGGGCCGCCGACCGAGCGTCCGCCCCCACCGGGTTCTCGGTGCCGTCGACGAAACCGAGCAGATCCCGGTGATCGAAGTAGCGGAACCCCTGCGTCTCGTCGACGACCGTCACCGCCCCGCCGAGCCGGTCCAGCAGTCGGGTCGCCCATGCGAAACACACGTCCATCCGCTCGGCCCGGATGTGGAACAGCAGATCCCCCGGGGTGGCGGGCGCATGGTGCCGGGCACCGTGCAGTTCCTGGAACGGATGGAGCCGGTCCGGTCGCGGCCCGGCGAACAGCCGGTCCCAGGCCCCGGAACCGAAGCCCGTCACACAGGCCAGGCCGGCTTCGGGGAACCGGAAGCCGATGGAGCGGGCGAAGGCCGCGAGATCCGGCAGCACCGCGCGCACGGCGGGCTCGCCGCCGGGCTCGATCGTGGCGACCAGGATCAGTGCGGCGCTGGTCAGCGGTGCGACGACCGGCTGGACCGCGACCGGCTCCGCGGCGGCGTCGGACATACGGGGGCTCCCTGGGGCGGCAACGGCGGGAAACGGCAACGGGCTCATGCGGTGGGCGGAAACGGGGGCTCGCTGCTACTTACGCACAGCCGGGGCGCCCCCGCACGCCGGGGCACCCGGCCGGGCGAGCCCGACGGCGGCCCGGCGGCCCGCACCGCCCTGCCCGCGTCAGCCCGCGGCGACTTCCGACCGGTCGCCTGCCCAGAGGGTGTGGAAGGAGCCCTCGCGGTCGGTACGGCGGTAGGTGTGCGCGCCGAAGAAGTCGCGCCCGCTCGCCGGATGCCCCCTCGTCGTCCCGCAGAAACCTGGGGGCCGTCCTCGCGGACGGCCCTCACAGCGCCAGCCCATAGGCGCTTCAACATCCATTCAGTGGAAGCGAGTTGCTTCGGGTTCGCGGCGATGATGCCGTAGTGGGGGCGGTGGCCGAATGCGAAAGGGCCAAGGTCGTCCGCCGGGACTGCGCGCCGTTTTCGCTGGAACCGGCGCCTGGACCTTGGAACCACTGGTGCTACTTCGGCCTCGCGTACGCGCGTAGCCGCTCCTCGCGGCTCGTCAGACAACAGCTCGCACAGCGCACCGCCTCCGCGCTCGTGTAGTACAGACAGCAGGTGTTGCGCAGATAGACCAGCCGCTCCGGGCCGTCCGGCGCTTGCCGTACCCTTGCGACCTCGCCCAGCGCCGCGAGTCCGCCGGGGGCGGCGTCCACGAACTGCCACCAGCGGGCAGCCAGCAGATCCACCTGGTCGCCGTACGCGCACAGCGCCGTGGCGCAGCCATGGGCGATCCCTCCACGCAACTGCCTGGCCCCGGCGCGGGTACGACTGTGCAACGCATCGGCGATGGGCAGCAGATGCCCGTCGAGCACGGTGCGGTGCAGCAGCCGTACGGAGTCCTCCCCGGCCCGGGGCACCAGCAGCCGGGCACTGCGCACCCGGACTCCGCCGATCCCGTGCGTGGCGGGGCGGACCAGGACATTGCCGGACCGCATGTCCGGGACCTCGTCGTACAGAGCCCAATGGAGCACGGCGGCGGCAGTGACCCAGCCCGCGTACACCGCCATCAGGGTCAGCGCGGTCGCATGACCGGTGCGGTGGCCGCTGCCTGTGCGTTCGCGCTCCAGCAGCGTGGACAGTTCCTCGCCCGCCGGATCGGCCAGTCGGTCGGCCGCCAGCCACTGTCCTGCTTCGCTCGCGGACGGTTCGCCTTCGGTGACCTGCCAGCGTGGTCCGTACGGCAAGGGCGTCCAGACGGGGGAAGTGTCGTCACTCATGACCGCGGGAGGTAGACGACGTTGGGGGAGCCGGTGACCGGGTGGACGCCGATCCGGGACCGTACCCCGTAGACCTCGGCCAGCAGTTCTTCCGTCAGCACCGCGTGCGGGGAGCCGGATGCCACCACCCGTCCGGCGCTGAGGACGAACAACCGGTCGCAGTAGGAAGCGGCCAGGTTGAGGTCGTGCAGCACCAGCAGATTGGTGGTGCCCAGCGTCCTCACCAGGCCGAGGATCTCCAACTGATAGCGGATGTCCAGATGGTTCGTGGGTTCGTCGAGCGCCAGCAGCCCCGGTTCCTGGACCAGGGCGCGGGCGATCAGGGCCCGTTGCCGTTCCCCGCCGGACAGCTCTTCGAACCGCCGGTCGGCCAGGGGAACCGCGCCGACGCGCCGCAGCGCCCGGTCGATGCGGCGGGCGTCGTCGGCGTCGTCCTGTTCCCAGAACCGTTTGTGCGGGCTTCGGCCCATCGCCACGACCTGGCGTACGGTCAGGCCGAAGGTGCCGGGGCTGTCCTGCGGAACGACGGCGACGCGGCGGGCCCGTTCCTTCACACCGAGGGCCGCGGCGTCCGCTCCGTCCAGCAGGACCCGACCCGTCGCGGGGCGCAGGGCACCGTACACACAGCGCAGGAAGGTGGTCTTGCCACAGCCGTTCGGCCCCACCAGGCCGACCGTCTCGCCGGGGGCAGCGTCCAGGGTGACCGCGTCGAGCAGGGTACGGCCGGCCACCTCGTAGCTGATCCCGTCGGCGGCGAGCGCCGTCGGGGACGGTGCCGTGCTCATCCGGTGATCCCTTCGGTACGGCTGGAGCGGCGCAGCAGCCAGAGGAAGAACGGGCCGCCCACCAGGGCGGTGACCACCCCGGCGGGAATCTCTTCGGGGGCTGCCACGGTCCGCGCCAGCAGATCGGCCAGCAGCAGGAAGACCGCCCCGCCGAGCGCCGTCACCGGCAGCAGGCGGCGGTGGGACGCGCCGACGATCAGCCGGGCGGCGTGCGGAATCATCAGGCCGACGAAGCCGATCGCCCCGCTGTAGGCGACCAGCACACCGATGATCAGTGACACCAGTACGAAGACACCGCCCCGGAAACGGCCGGGGTCCAGGCCCAGGCTGCGGGCCCCTTCCTCCCCGGTCAGCAGCAGATCCAGCGGACGGGCCAGGCTGATCAGGAGTACGGACCCGACGCCCAATACCAAGGCGGGCAGCGCCAGTTGGTCCCAGCGGGCGCCACCCAGGCCGCCCAGGGTCCAGAACAGGATCGCCCGCACATGCTCGGCCCGGGAGGACAGCACCAGGATCAGGCTGGTGAACGCGGACAGCACGTACTGGATCGCCACCCCGGCCAGAATCAGCCGGCCCGTTGTCATGGTGCCGCCGCGCCGGGCCATCGCGTAGACGGCGACCAGCGCGGCCATGGACCCGGCGAACGCGGCAACGGGCAACGCCACGTCGGTGGCCACCCCCGCGCCGACCCCCAGCACGACGACCACGGCAGCGCCCGCCGACGCCCCGGACGAGGCGCCCAGCAGAAACGGATCGGCCAACGGGTTACGCACCAACGCCTGGAGCACCGCGCCCGACAGGGCCAGCCCGGCGCCGACAACGGCCCCGAGCAGCACCCTGGGCAGTCGCACCTCCCACACGATCGTCGGGAACGCGCCAGTGCGTTCACCGCCCAGGACCGTACTCAATACCTCGCCCGGCGGAATCCGTACCGGGCCGAGCGCCAGACCGGCCACCGCCGCCGCGAGCAGCAGCACCGTGAGAACGCCGATCACGACGGGGGGCGAGCGGAGGACGGACTTCGGGCCGGGGCGGGCGGACCCCGCGCTCACGGCGTGCCGGGGTGCAGTTGCCCGGCCAGGTCCTGCACGGCGTCGGTCACCCGGACACCGAGCACCGCAGAGGACAGCGGGAGCACCGCGAACTTCTTGTTCTTGATCGCCGGCACGTCCGCGAGTGCCGGATCGTTCAGCAGCCGCTTCTTCTTGGCCGCCACGGTAGTGCCTCCGTAGTCGTAGATCACGACGACCTCGGGCTTGCGCTCGATGACCTGCTCCCAGGACACGTCGCCGAAGGTGGCGTCGAGGTCCGCGAAGACGTTCCTGCCCCCGGCGAGCCGGACGATCTCGTTGCCTATGCCCTTACCGCCCGCAGTGAACGCGGAGCTGTCGCCGGAGTCGTACACGAACACCGAGGGACGTGAGGAGCTCTTGAGCCCCGACTCGACCCTCGCGATCTTCTGTCGCTCCTCGGCGATCAGCTTCTTGCCGCGCTCCGGTACTCCGAAGGTCCTGGCGACTTCGGTGATCTCGGTGGCGAGCTGATCGATCCCGACCTTGCCCTTGGTGCAGTTCTCGATGTTCAGCCGGGTGTTGATGCCGTCCTTCTGGAGACCCGCCCGGTCCTGGCCCTTGGCCTCGTCGAAGGCGCTGCTGTACCCGCCGTAGACGAAGTCGGGGTTGGCACCGAGCAGCACCTCTTTGGAGGGGTACTCCTTCGCGAGCACCTTGGTCTTGTCGTACGCGGACCGGTACTCCGGCAGGATGTTGTCGTCCAGGTAGGCGGTCCCGGCCAGCCGGTCCTGGAGCCCGAGGGCCAGCATGATCTCGGTGACGTGCTGGTTCATGGTGACGACCCGCTTCGGCGGGGCGTCGAAGGTCGTCTTCGTACCGCAATTGGTTACGGTGTAGGGGAAACCGTCGGCGGCCGGTGCGGCCTCTGCCTTGCTCTCGCCGCCGGTGCCGCAACCGGTGAGCGACAGCAGAAGCAGGGGTATGAGCGCGAGGGGTACAGGGCGTATCGGGGGCATGGCCGAGCCTTTCCGGGGGATGTCCTCGTCCCCTGGGTCGTACGAGAAGGCGGCGCGGTCAGTATCTGGCTTCCGGGCTGTTGCAGCCTGGTCACAGTGGCGGGACCGTACCGGATTCACACCGGTTTCCTGACGCGCGTCGCCTGAGTTTTCGGAGCTCATTCTGTCAGACCGCGTATTCCGCAGGTCATGCCCTTGCGCCGTCGGCCTTGGGCCGCCCCGGACGCCGATGTCCCCGGCGACGACCGGCACTGCGGAGAGGCTCCGCTCGGACCAGCAGGCTCGCCCGCCCCTGCGGGTCTCCACCCTTGCCAACTGGACGTGGGACAGACGCGGCTCGCCACGGAAATTTCACCGAGGCTTCCCCAGCGGTGTTCCCGCGACCGAAGTGGAGCTGGTGTTCTACGCGGCACGGCCCCTTCGGGTGCGAGTCATGGATGGCATCCTCCCGCAGTCCAGGATTGGCCGGACAGAACCTGGACGTCCGTGATCGCAAGCTGGGGCGAATCCGCCCCGTCATCAGCCCTGCGGGTGTCGGTCAGCTTTCGACTTCGGTCTTGTTGCCGCCCCAGAGGGTGTGGAAGACGCCGTCGCGGTCGATGCGGTGGTAGGTGTGTGCGCCGAAGTAGTCGCGCTGGCCTTGAGTGAGGGCGGCGGGGAGGCGCGCGGCGCGCAGGGAGTCGTAGTAGGCGAGGGTGGCGGCGAAGGCGGGGGTGGGGACGCCCTGGGTAGCGGCGGTGGCGATCACGGTGCGCCAGTCGTTCTGTGCGGCGGCGATTTCCGCGGCGAAGCTCTTGTCGGAGAGGAGGCTTGCCATCTGAGGCTGGGCTTCGTAGGCGCTGGTGATCCTGTCGAGGAACGCGGCCCGGATGATGCATCCGCCGCGCCAGATCGCGGCGACCTTCCCGAGGTTGATGTCC
Organism: Streptomyces sp. NPDC001880; assembly: GCF_053594575.1. Lineage (NCBI taxonomy): Bacteria > Bacillati > Actinomycetota > Actinomycetes > Kitasatosporales > Streptomycetaceae > Streptomyces > Streptomyces sp. NPDC001880. Next base: position 22,516 of record NZ_JBSFET010000073.1, on the reverse strand, counting down.
CAATCGTATTGCTCGCTGCCGGCCGCGATCTCGTGGAAGCCCTGGGTATAGGCGACGATCTTCGAGGCGTACAGTGCCTGCTCGACCTGATCGGCGAATGCCGCCGCCTTGTCCTCACCGAGCTTGCGGGCGGTCGGTCCGGCGAGGTGGCGTGAGGCATCACGGAGGGCGGCGTGGCCGGAGACGGAGCGGGCGAAGACGGCCTCGGCGATGCCGGAGACAGGAACACCCAGGTCGAGGGCGACCTGCACGGTCCAACGGCCGGTGCCCTTCTGCTCCGCCTGGTCGAGCACAACATCCACGAAGGGCCTACCGGTCGCCGCATCGACATGTGAGAGCACTTCTGCTGTGATCTCGATGAGGTACGAGTCCAGGCGCCCGGTGTTCCAGACGCGGAAGATGTCCGCGATCTGCGCGGGGGAGTATCCGGCGACGTCGCGAAGCAACTGGTAGGCCTCGCCGATGAGCTGCATGTCCGCGTACTCGATGCCGTTATGCGTCATTTTTACAAAGTGTCCGGCGCCGTCAGGGCCGATATACGTGACACACGGGGCGCCGTCCTTGGCCTTCGCGGAGATCTTTTCCAGCATCGGTCCAAGCGAGTCATAAGATTCTCTGCTGCCGCCTGGCATGATGCTCGGTCCGTTGAGTGCGCCTTCTTCGCCGCCGGAGATGCCGGTGCCCACGAAGTGGACGCCCTGCTCGCGCAACTCGCGCTCTCGGCGGCGCGTGTCTGCGAAATGCGCGTTGCCTCCGTCGATGATGACATCGCCCTTTTCGAGGAGCGGGGCGAACTCCTGGATCACGGCGTCGGTGGGATCGCCCGCCTTCACCATGATGACGAGCCTGCGCGGACGCTCCAGCGCCGCGACGAACTCCTGCGGCGTGTGCGCGGCGACGAAGGAGCCCTCGTCGCCGAACTCCTTCACCAGTGCGTCGGTCCTGGCGGTCGTCCGGTTGTGCACCGCGACCGTGTATCCGTTGCGGGCGAAGTTGCGCGCGAGGTTCCGGCCCATCACCGCGAGCCCTGTGACGCCGATCTGTGCAGTGCCGATCATGTGTGTGCCCTGCAATCTGTCTCGGGGATGCCCGGCAGTCCGGGGGAATGCCGGGATCTTCTGCAATGCCGGGATCTTCAGTATGGATACGGGGTGGGGGAACGGCCTGTTCGGCATCGCCCGGACGGGTTTCCTGTGTACATTAGGCAGCTGCCTAGGGATTCTAGGTATTGCGACGGAGGTGGCGGATGGTTCGCGCGGGTCTCACGACCGAACGCGTGGTGGAGGCGGCGGCCGATCTGGCCGACTCCATCGGCTTCGACAAGGTCACGATCTCCGCACTGGCCCGCGGCTTCGGGGTCAGGGACGCCAGCCTCTATTCGCACGTCAGGAATCTGCACGACCTGCGGACCCGGGTCGCGCTGCTGGCCGCCGGGGAGTTCATCGACCGGATCGCCGCCGCCGTGGCGGGCCGGGCCGGAAAGGATGCCCTGGTCGCGTTCGCCGACGCCTACCGGGCCTTCGCTCTGGAGCGGCCCGGACGGTACGAAGCGACGCAGATGCGGGTCGACCCCGAAGTCGTCGCCCGGTCGTCCGCGTACCACCGCACCATCGAGACCACGGGCGCGATGCTGCGGGCCTACGGCCTGTCCGAGCCCGATCTCACGGACGCGGTGCGGCTGTTGCGCAGCACCTTCCACGGCTACTGCGCCCTGGAGGCGAGCGGCGGCTTCGGCGCGCCGCGCGACGTACAGACGTCCTGGGAGCGGTCCGTCGAGGCCCTGCACTTCCTGCTGGAGCACTGGCCGTCCGCGACGGGCGAGAGGGAGACCGGTCATGGCTGACCGTACGGTGCCGGAGCGCACCGGACATCTGAAGGTGCCCGGGGCAACGCTGTACTACGAGGTGCGCGGCGCAGGTCCGCTGCTGCTGTGATGCCCGGCGGGAGTGCCGACGCGGGGCTCCACGACCGGATGGCGGAGCGGCTGGCCGACAGCTGGACCGTCGCGGCCTTCGACCCGCGCGGCTACTCGCGCAGCGAGGCTTTCCGGCGAATGCGGGCCAACCTTCCGGTGTTCCTGGAGCATGTGTTGTGCTCGTTCAGTGGTTGTGCACCGGGCCGGGCGGCGCTGCGTCGTGGTGCGGGGCGGTTGGTCATCGGCGTCGGGCGGGACTCCCGCACCCTGCTCACGGCGCTTCCGGGTGTCCGGCTGGCGGACGAAGTGGGCGGCAGGCTTGTGGAGTTCCCTGGTGGTCACACCGGTTGCACCGAGGACCCCTACGCGTTCGCCGAGCGGTTGCGGACGGTACTGCCCGACCGGACGCTCCAGGGGGCGCCGGGGCGACCTCGGGAGGAAGGCCGATGGCTGAGAACGCAGCTTCGGCCAGGTGGTGTGCGCGGTCGCCGCGGACGCGGGACGGGACGGCAGGTCGTCCCGTCCCGCGTCCGCGCATTGTCTAGAGCGGTGTGACGTAGGCGCCGGTGAGCCCGCCGTCGACCAGGAAGTCGGTGGCGTTGACGAACGAGGAGTCGTCGCTGGCCAGGAAGGCCACGGCGGCGGCCATCTCGGTGGGCTCGGCGAACCGTCCGGCCGGGATGTGCACCAGCCTGCGCGCGGCCCGCTCCGGGTCCTTGGCGAACAGCTCCTGGAGCAGCGGGGTGTTGACCGGGCCGGGGCACAGCGCGTTGACCCGGATGCCCTCCCGCGCGAACTGCACGCCCAGTTCGCGCGACATGGCCAGCACGCCGCCCTTGGAGGCGGTGTAGGAGATCTGCGAGGTGGCGGCGCCCATCCGGGCCACGAACGAGGCCGTGTTGATGATGGAGCCCTTGCCCTGACGGCGCATGTACGGGATGGCTGCCTTGCAGCACAGATAGACGGAGGTGAGGTTGACCTCCTGCACCCGGCGCCAGGCGTCGAGACCGGTCTCCAGGATGGAATCGTCCTCGGGCGGCGAGATCCCCGCGTTGTTGAAGGCGATGTCGACCGATCCGTACGTGTCGAACGCGGCCTTGAACAAGGCCTCCACCTGCTCGGCGTCCGTGACGTCGGTGCGTACGAAGAGGCCGTCGGCCTCCTCGGCGGCGGTTTTGCCGCTCGCCTCGTCCACATCGGCGCAGACGACGTGCGCGCCCTCGGCGGCCAGGCGCCGGACGGTGGCCAGGCCGATGCCGCTTCCGGCTCCGGTGACTACGGCGGTGCGGCCGACCAGGCGGCGGCAGACTGCGGTGGTGTCGGTCATGGTGCTCAGGCCTCCGTGCTGATGAAGACGTTCTTGGTTTCGGTGAAGGCGGCGAGTGCGTCGGGGCCCAGTTCGCGGCCCAGTCCCGACTGTTTGTAGCCGCCGAAAGGGGTGGCGTAGCGGACGCTGGAATGCGAGTTCACCGAGAGGTTTCCGGCCCGCAGACCCTGGCCGACCCGCAGGGCACGGGCCACGTCCCGCGTCCAGACCGACCCGGCCAGGCCGTACTCCGTCGCGTTGGCCAGTCGCACGGCGTCCGCCTCGTCGTCGAAGGGCAGCACCACGGCGACCGGTCCGAAGACCTCGTCGACGGCGACCGGGGCATCCGGTGACACCCCGGCGAGGACGGTCGGCGGGTACCAGAACCCCGGGCCGTCGGGCGCCGAGCCGAGGATGGTCCGTACGCCGTCGGGCATCACGTCCACGAACCCGCGCACACGCTCCCGCTGTACGGCCGAGATCAGCGGCCCCATCTGGGTCTTCTCGTCCGACGGGTCGCCGACCACCACGGCCGCGACGGCAGGTGCCAGCAGATCGAGGAAGCGGTCGTGGACCGTGCGCTCGACCAGGATGCGGGTCCGGGCGCAGCAGTCCTGGCCGGCATTGTCCAGGAAGGACATAGGAGCGGCGGCTGCCGCGGCCTCCAGGTCGGCATCGGCGAAGACCACGTTGGGGCTCTTGCCGCCAAGCTCCAGGGTGAGGCGCTTCACGCGTTCTGCGCAGCGGGTCATGATGTGCTTGCCGGTCCGGGTGGAGCCGGTGAAGACGATCTTCGCCACACCGGGGTGGTCCACCAGGGCGGCGCCGGCCACCGGACCCTCGCCCGGCAGCACCTGGAACAGCCCGGCGGGGAGACCGGCCTCCAGAGCCAGTTCCGCAAGGCGCAGCGCGGTCAGCGGTGTGGTCTCGGCGGGCTTGAGCAGGACGGCGTTGCCGGCGGCGAGTGCCGGAGCCGCGCCCCACGCTGCGATCGGCATCGGGAAGTTCCACGGGGCGATGACACCGATGACGCCGAGCGGCTCCAGGACGGTGAAGTCGATGCCCCCCGCGACCGGGATCTGCCGGCCCAGCAGGCGTTCGACACCGCCTGCGCAGTAGTCGAGGAGATCGCGCACATTGCCCGCCTCCCAGCGGGCGTTGCCGATGGTGTGACCGGCCTCGCGGACCTCTGCAAGGGCCAGTTCCTCGATGTGTTCGTCGACGGCGGCGGCGAACCGGCGCAGCAGCCGGGCGCGGTCGGCGGGTGCCGCCGCGGCCCAGACACGCTGGGCGGTGGCGGCGCGGGCGACGGCCGCGTCGACGTCCGTGGCGGTGGCGGCCGGAACGGTGGCGATGACCTCGGCGGTGGCCGGGTTCAGGATGTCCAGGCTGTGCGGTGCGGGCTGTGGGGACACGTACGGGCCTCGATCGGGAGTGAGGGAGGAGGCGGAGGTCACAGGCGCTCGAAGGAGCGTCGCAGCTCCCAGTCGGTCACGGCGGCGTCGTAGGCGGCGAGTTCGACACGCGCCATGTTCAGATAGTGCGCGACGACCTCCTCGCCGAACGCCTCCTTGGCAATGGGACTGGCCTCCCACAGGTCGGCGGCCTCGCGCAGGGTGGTCGGAACCTGTTCGTACTCGGAGGTGTAGGCGTTGCCCGTGCAGACCTCCGGCAGCGCCAGCTCGTGTTCCACGCCGTACAGCCCCGCTGCGACCAGTCCTGCCGTGGCGAGATACGGGTTGACGTCGCCGCCGGGCAACCGGTTCTCGAAGCGGCGGGAGCAGCCGTGGCCGACCACGCGCAGCGAGCAGGTGCGGTTGTCGTGCCCCCAGGCAACGGCGGTCGGCGCGAACGAGCCGGGCTGGAACCGCTTGTAGGAGTTGATGTTCGGCGCGTACAGCAGGGAGAAGTCGCGCAGGGCGGCGAGCTGTCCGGCGAGGAAGTGCCGCATCAGGTCCGACATGCCGTCCGGGCCGTCACCCGTCATCGCGTTGTCACCGTTGCCGTCGGTGAGCGAGAGATGGATGTGACAGGAATTGCCTTCGCGCTCGTCGTACTTGGCCATGAAGGTGAGCGAGACGCCCTCCTGCGCGGCGATCTCCTTGGCACCTGTCTTGTAGATCGCGTGCTGGTCGCAGGTGATCAGCGCCTCGTCGTAGCGGAAGGCGATCTCGTGCTGGCCGAGGTTGCACTCGCCCTTGGCGGACTCGACGGTCAGCCCGGCTGCCTGCATCTCGTTGCGGATGCGGCGCAGCAGCGGTTCGACGCGACCGGTGCCGAGGATGGAGTAGTCGATGTTGTATTGATTGGCCGGGGTCAGCCCCTGGTAGCCGCGGTCCCAGGCCTGTTCGTAGCTGTCCTTGAAGACGAGGAACTCCAGCTCCGTGCCCACCTGCGCCCGGTAGCCGAGTCCGGCCAGCCGGTCCAGCTGCCGGCGCAGGACCTGGCGCGGTGCGGCGACGACCGGACTGCCGTCGTTCCAGGCGAGATCCGCGACGAGCAGCGCGGTGCCCTCGTGCCAGGGCAGCAGACGCAGCGTGGTGAGGTCCGGGAGCATGGCGAAGTCGCCGTAGCCGCGCTCCCAGGAGGACATCGCGTAGCCGTCGACGGTGTTCATTTCGGTGTCCACGGCCAGCAGATAGTTGCAGCCCTCGGTGCCGTGCTCCAGAACCTCGGCGAGGAAGAACCCGGCCGCGAACCGTTTGCCCTGGAGCCGGCCCTGCATATCGGGAAAGGCCAGGACGACGGTGTCGATGGAGCCGCTCGCGACGAGTGCGCGTAACTCCTCGACGGCGAGCGGGGGTGTGCGGTCTGCCACGGAATCCTCCTTGGATGCACCGAGATCCATAAGGTATGACAGGGGACCATTGCTTGTGAAGAGGGTCGCCCGAGGTGGCGCATCGGCCTCTGCGGGGTGTGCTGAGTGGCCGTCACGCGCATGGCGGGCATCCGCAATCGCTGTCTGACCCGTGCCTCTTGTGTTTCCCTTGGCGTTCCATAAAGGTGTGCCGTTGAACCTTTGATGAAGGCCCGCTTCGCCTCCCACTCCTCGACGCAGCGCCGTCGACCCACATCTGGAGCGCCCCATGGCCCAGGAAACCGACACCCCCACCAGCCCACCCGGCGGTACGGCCGGCGCGGTGACCGGCATGGACGAGTACCTGCACCGTCGCACCCTGCGCCGGGGCAGCGCCGGCTGGCTCCTGCTCACCGGACTCGGCGTCGCCTATGTTGTCTCCGGTGACTACTCCGGCTGGAACATCGGCCTCTCCAAGGGAGGCTTCGGAGGACTCGCCGCGGCCACCGTGCTGATGGGCCTGATGTACGCCTGCCTGGTCTTCGCGCTGGCGGAACTCTCCGCCATCCTGCCCACCGCCGGCGGCGGCTACGGCTTCGCGCGCCGGGCCCTGGGAACCTGGGGCGGCTTCCTGACCGGTACGGCCATCCTCATCGAGTACATCCTCGCCCCCGTCGCGATCTCGCTGTTCATCGGTGACTACGTCGAATCCCTCGGCCTGTTCGGGCTCACCTCCAGCTGGCCCGTCCACCTCGCCTGCTTCGCCGTCTTCATCGGCATCCACCTCTGGGGCGTCGGCGAGGCGCTGCGGTTCAGCCTGGTCGTGACCGCCGTCGCCGTGGCGGCTCTGCTGGTCTTCGCCATCGGCGCGTTCACTGATTTCGACGCAGCCCGTCTCGACGACATCCCGGTGGACACCGGCGCGTTCGGCTCCTCCTCCTGGCTGCCTTTCGGACTGCTCGGGATCTGGGCCGCCTTCCCCTTCGGCATGTGGTTCTTCCTGGGTGTCGAAGGCGTGCCGCTCGCCGCCGAGGAGGCCAAGGACCCGGTCAGGTCGATGCCGAAGGCGCTCGCCATCGCGCTGACGGTGCTGGTGGGGCTCGCGGTGCTCACCTTCCTGTCCGCCACCGGAGCCCAGGGCGCCAGGGCCATCCAGGAAGCGGGCAACCCCCTCGTGGTCGCGCTGGAGGGCAAGGACGGTCCCACCGGCCTGAGCCGCTTCGTCAACTACGCGGGTCTGGCAGGCCTGGTGGCCTCGTTCTTCTCGCTGATCTTCGCCGGGTCCCGGCAGCTCTTCGCGCTTTCCCGGGCCGGCTATCTGCCGCGATTCCTCTCGCTGACCAACCGTCGCAAGTCTCCCTACCTCGGACTGCTGATTCCCGGCGCGATCGGCTTCACGCTCGCCGCCTGGATCGGCAACGGCGGCCGCATGCTGAACGTCGCCGTCTTCGGCGCCACCATCAGCTACGCGCTGATGGCGCTCTCCCACATCGTGCTGCGCCGCCGCGAACCGCACCTCGAACGGCCCTACCGCACGCCCGGCGGCGCGCTCACCTCGTCGGTGGCGTTCGTACTGGCATGCTCGGCACTGGTGGCGACCTTTCTGGTGGACCGAGACGCCGCGTTCATCGCTCTCGGCGTGTACGTGGTGGCGCTGGCCTACTTCGCGTTCTACAGCCGCCACCGCCTCGTCGCGAGCGCCCCGGAGGAGGAGTTCGCCGCCCTGGCGGCGGCCGAGGCCGAACTGTCACGGGACTGACCGGGACTGACGGGATTGAACGGGGCTGCGACGCAAGGGCGTTGTCCCTGCGCCCGCCTCTGCCGCATCCGTACGCGGCAGGGGCCGCACCACGACCGAGCAGCGAACGAACCAGAGGAGGGGCTCCATGGCCCGGCCCGTCATCGGCATCAGCACCTATCAGGAACCGGCCCGGTGGGGCGTGTGGGAAATGCCGGCCACCCTGCTGCCCGCTTCCTACCCGCGCCTGGTGCGGGTGTCCGGCGGCCTTGCGGTGATGCTGCCGCCCGACGACAGTGCCGACGCGGCCCGCGAGGCCGTGGCGGCACTGGACGGTGTGGTGATCGCGGGCGGCGCCGATGTCGAACCGTCACGCTACGGCGAGTCGCCCGATCCCCGCACCGGCCCGCCCGCCCGCGCCCGCGACGCGTGGGAACTCGCCCTGATCGAGGCGGCGATCGACCGGCACGTCCCGCTGCTGGGCATCTGCCGGGGCATGCAACTGCTCAACGTCGCGCTCGGCGGCACCCTGCGCCAGCACCTGGACGGCCACACCGGAGGCAGTGGCGTCTTCGGCGAACACGCCGTCACTCCCGTTCCCGGCACGGTGTACGCGGCGGCCGTCGGGGAGCCGGCCGTGGTGCCCACCTACCACCACCAGGCCGTGGACCGCCTGGGGTCAGGGCTCACGGCGAGCGCGCACGCGTCCGACGGCACCGTGGAGGCCATCGAACTCACCGACCACGAGAGCCTGGTGCTGGGGGTTCAGTGGCACCCCGAAATGGGCGAGGACATCCGGGTCATGACCGCTCTCGTGGACGCGGCGGCCCGGCGCCGGTCCGCCACCCGGGCGGGCGCGCCCGTGCCGTGAGCGCCGGGGGCCGGGGTGGGAGACCGGGCGCTCTCTTGTCATCGGCCTTTGCCTGAACATAAGTTGGGCGCTTGCGACGTGTCCTACTGTCAGTGGGGGAGCCAAGCCATGGCCGCGAACGGACGGCATCGCAGATATCAGCCCAGCCGGATCAATCGTGCCTCGCTCACGGTCACCGCGGGCGGTGCGGGCATCGCGCTCCCGCTTGTCGCAGCCGCCTCGGCGGGCGCCGCGTCGACGGATGTCTGGGAGAAGGTCGCCGCCTGCGAATCCACCGGCAACTGGCACATCAACAACGGCAACGGCTATTTCGGCGGGCTGCAGTTCAGCCGGTCGACCTGGGCGGCGTACGGAGGCACGGTCTACGCCCCGCGCGCCGATCTGGCCACCAAGGACGAGCAGATCTCCATCGCCGAGAAGGTGCTCGACGCACAGGGACCGGGCGCATGGCCGGGCTGCTCGACCAGGGCGGGGCTGACCAGCGGCGGGGAGACCTCCGACGTCAACCCGCAGTCGCAGCGGACCGGTCAGATGCGGACGCCCGGCAGGGCCGCCTCCGGCAAGAGCGCCGCCGGGACTCCGGCGGCGAAGCGGACCTCCGCCCCCGCCACGCCGACCACCGTGCCCGGCAAGCGTGAGTCGTACACCGTGGCACACGGTGACTCGCTCTCCGCGATCGCGGCGACGAAGCAGGTCCGGGGCGGCTGGCAGCACCTCTACGCACAGAACCGCGAGGTGGTGGGCGACGACCCGGACCTCATCCTGCCCGGCCAGCGCCTGAGCCTGGACACAGCCCGGTCGCCGAGGGCGGTGCCCCGGACCGGCACGCCCGCGCAGACGAAGCAGAAGGCCGAGCCGAAGCCCCTCAGGGTCACCGCACCGAAGCAGCGACCGGCCGCGTCGCAGCACCAGGAGGCGAAGCCCCAGCGCCAGGCGGCCGGGCCCCAGCGCCAGGCGGCCGGGCCCCAGCACCAGGCGGCCGGGCCCCAGCGCGAGGCCGCGAAGTCCCACCACGACACCACGAAGCCGAAGCCGCACCCGAAGAAGTCCGAGAGCCACCGCCCGAAGGAGCGGACGGAGAAGCACTCCGGTCTCGTCGCCCCCGTGGCGGCCGGCATCGGCACCCCGTACCACCAGGCCGGTTCCTGGGCCAGTGGCTATCACACCGGGGTCGACTTCCCCGTCCCGACCGGAACGTCGATCAGGGCGGTGGCCTCCGGCACCGTCGTCTCGGCGGGCTGGGGAGGGGCGTACGGCTACCAGGTCGTCATCCGGCACAGCGACGGCAAGTACAGCCAGTACGCCCATCTGTCCGCGCTCCATGTGCGTGAGGGCCGGCACGTCTCCGCGGGCCAGCGGATCGCCCGCTCCGGCTCGACCGGGAACGTCACGGGCCCGCACCTGCACTTCGAGATCCGCACCGGCCCCGGCTACGGATCGGACATCGACCCGCTGGCCTACCTGAGGGCGGGCGGCGTCAGCGTCTGAACGGCCTCGTCGTCGGAATCGGCGGACCCCGTGGACGAGCCGCTCCGGCGCTCCGTACCGGCGTACGGCGACGGCCCCGGCCCGAAGGCAACCCGGCCCACACACTCCAGCGGCATCAGCGCGGGCAGTGGCCGTGTCGGGGAGAGCGTCCGTGGGGCCGTCTCGACGACCCCGGCGGGCTTCTGGGCCGCAGGCCCCAGGAGGACGGGTACCTCGGCCTCCTCGCGCCCCGCGTCCGTCCTGCCCTCCGGCGCGGCCGTGAGCCCGCTGCTTGCCGCCTGCGCGGCGCGGTGCTCCGCGCCCAGCCGCTCCGTCGTGAGCAGTATCAGGCCGCCCGCGGCGAGCACCGCACAGGCCAGCGCGAGCATGGTCCCGGCCGTGCCGTGCCGGAACTGCTCGCCGAACATTGTGAGGCCGACGACCGCCGCTATCACCGGGTTCACCACGGTCACCGTCGCCAGCGGAGCGGTCAGCCCGGCACCCCGGTACGCGGCCTGGGAGAGCAGCAGACCGGCGGCCGCGAAACCGGCGATCGCCAGCAGCCCCGACGCCACCGCACCGGAGGTCCACCCCACTGCCACCGTCTTCACGAAGACCGAGCCGATGCCGAACGCGATGCCCGCCGCCCCGGCCAGAACCACGCTCCGTACCACCGGCCGGCGCGCGCCCATGGCGATCAGGGCGAGCAGCGCGACCGCGCCGACCGTCACACCGGCGACGGTCAGCTGATCCGTGCCGTTCAGGGAGTGCGACTCGGAGTTCCCCGTGAGCGCGAGCAGACCCGCCAGACCGACGGTCGCCATGATCGCACCGCGCCACGCAGCGGCGCCCGCCCGACGGCGCACGAAGAGCGCCGCCATCGGCAGGGCGAAGACGATGGTCAGCGCGCCGAGCGGCTGGACGAGACTGAGCGGGCCGTAGGCCAGGGCCACGACATGGAGCACCGCGCCCACGCCGTTCAGCGCCACGGCGGCCCACCAGACGCGGTTGCGCAACGGAGCGAGTGAGCGGGTGTCGCCGGTCGTGGCCACTCGCTCCTGGACGATCGCCCCGGCCGCGTACGCGACCGCGGAGACCAGTGACAGCAGCACGGACAGCGCAAGGGAACTCATGTACACCACAATGTCCATTCGGTACGGCTGCGTCGTCGTCCTTGAGACGGCGATTCGGCGTACTGCTTTGGTAGTACGGGCGTGGTCCCAGTGTCCTCCTGCGGAGGGTAGCTCTCCCCCGGAGAGCCCAGGCCCTCCCGGAGCCCCCGACCCGTGAGGGGCTACGGTGATCGGCGGGCCGTGGCACGTCAGGGGCCCCGCGTGGTCGGGGACGAGGGCCGAAGTGCTGAGGAGGAGCGCAATCGATGGACGGGTCCGCGGCGGCTTCGGTGGGCGGATTCTTCGTGCTGCGCACCACCGCGCCGCCCGACGGGGCGCACCGCCCGCTGGCGCGGTTGTACGCGGGGGAGCAGGCCCCGCTCACGGCCCGGATCGACACTGTCGCCGCCCGGCTGGACACCTCCGAGCGACGAGTCGCCGCTTCCGTCGCGCACCTGGGACTGGCTTCCCGTCTCTGGTCGATCGCACTCGGACCGGCGGCGCTGACCGGCAGCTTCCCCGGCCTTTCGCCCGCCGCCCTCCATTGGGACCCGCGGCACCCGGTCCCCGACGATCTCTGGCTGGACGGCGGCGAGTCGCTTCCCGGCACCGCATGCCGGATCCGGGAAGCCGTCCAGTACGCCCACCTGGTTCCGCTTGCCGAGGCCATCCACCGGGACGGCTCCCTGTCCGACCGGCTGCTGTGGGGCAACGCGGGGTCCGCGCTGGCCGGAGCGCTGCGCCAACTTGTCGCCTGGGCACGAACACACCGCCGCCCCGACGTGGCCGCGAGGGCCCGCGCACTGGCCGCCGAACTCTTCGACCACCCCGACCTCCGGAACACCGGCGCCCCGCACGACACGGCGTTCCGCCGGCGCAGCTGTTGTCTGTACTACCGCAGACGGGCCGGCGGTCTGTGCGGGGACTGCGTCTTCGAGAACGTCTGACACACCGCGGTCCCGCCGGACGCCAGGCGCACCGTCGGCCCGGGGCCCCTTCGCCACCGAAGCCCCGCCCGCACCGGACCGACCGTGGTCGTGGGGCGGGCGGCGTCCCGCCCGCCCCACAGCTCAGCTGCTCAGTTCGAACTCGGCCCGGATGCGCTTGCCCACCGGCACGCGCTCGGCGGTCAGCCGGTCGCACAGCGCCACCACGATCTCCATGCCGTGGCCGCCGGGGCGTGTCGGGTCGGGGGAGTAGAACAGCGGCAGCGCGGTGCTGGAGTCGTACACCGTGACGCTGACGCGCTCCGCGGTGCCCTCCAGCTCCAGCAGATAGGGACCCTGACTGTAGCGGTCGGCATTGGTGACCAGCTCGCTCACCGCCAGCAGCAGATCACTGCGGGTGTGCTCTCCGAAGACTGCGAGCCACTCGGCGGCCAGCCGGCCCAGGAAGCGGTCGGCCAGCGCCCTGGCCTGCGCGATGCAACCGGGCTCGCCGTCGAACACCTCGGCGCTGTGCAGAACCTCCGTGGACCGGTCCGGGCAGGGGCGGTCGGCCGGTCGCGAGGTGACCTGTTCGTTCATGTGCTCCAGCCAGGGCGACGCAGGGGTGTTCGGTGACTGTTTCTCGGTGTCCGCCTACCCGCGACGAACGTTCCCACTCCGGGGAGAACCCGGCAGTTCTCAGCCATGGCCGGGCCGCCCGGCCATGGTGGCCGTGACGAACGTATCCGCCGCGGCGCGCGCGGGGATGTCGGGGCGACCGGCAGCGTGAAACGTACGCGGGTGCCTTCGGCGGTCCCCTCGTCCAGCCGGATCCGGCCGCCGTGGAACTCCACGATCCTCAGGCACAGGCCGCGCGGCCTCCGCCGCCCCGTGCCCGAAACATCGCCGATCACCGCGTGCACCGTCCCGTCGGACGTCTGCGCCACGTCGTAGAAGTCCCCACTGAGCAGGGCGTGCGCCCGGCCCGGCTCGTACCGCACGACCGCTTCGAAGGCGCCGGTGCCGAGCGGAGGAGGACCCTGCTGCGCGGGTACGGCGCGCGCACGCGCGGGTCTCGCAGGAGAACCGCCTGCGGGGAGTTCGACCACTCTCCACCCCCAGGCACGGCACGGCCCGCCCCGGCCGTCTGGCAGCGAAGCATAGTGACCGTCCGGTGACGGGCAGCGGGGCAGGGGGCGGTGAGGCCGGTCGTCCCCGGGCCCGGGAACGGCCTCGAGCGGCCGTGACGTCACGCGAACGGAGCAGCATCAGGTGCATGGCAGACTTGATCGGGGCGTTCGGCCCGGCAGGAGCAGGTACGGCGGTCGGCGCCACGAGAGACGGATGACAGAGGAACGGCAATGACGGTGACAGAGGACAGCCCGGAGCTCGCTCCCGGAACTGAGGAGTTCGGTCCCGGTATCGACCCGGAGCGGCTGGCCGTCTGCCTGAGCGTGCTCGACGAACTCGACACCATCGAGATCGACCACCCCGACGCCATCACCGTGCGCCGTGCCACGGCCGGTATCTACCGGACGGTGAAACAGCGCCGCCGCCAGGAGCGCCGCGCCGCCAAGACCGCGCACGACAAGGCGGTCACCGAAGCCACCGCGACCGGCTCGGCCGACCGGATCGACGACGAGACCCAGGGGGTCCTGCCGTCCTCATCCACCCGTGGCGAGATCGCGGGCGTGCTCCAGCGGCCCCGGTCCTGCTACATCTGCAAGACCAGGTACGTGGAGGTGGACGCGTTCTACCACCAGCTCTGCCAGCCGTGCGCGAAGGAGAACCGTGCGCGCCGCGACGCGCGGACCGACCTCACCGGCCGGCGCGCGCTCCTGACCGGTGGTCGGGCGAAGATCGGTATGTACATCGCGCTGCGGCTGCTGCGCGACGGGGCGCACACCACCATCACCACCCGCTTCCCCAACGACGCGATCCGCCGCTTCAAGGCGATGCCGGACAGCGACGAGTGGATCCACCGGCTGAAGATCGTCGGCATCGACCTGCGAGACCCCGCCCAGGTCGTCGCGCTCGCCGACTCGGTCGCCGCCGAGGGCCCGCTGGACATCCTGATCAACAACGCGGCCCAGACGGTGCGCCGCTCCGCGAACGCGTACAGCGAACTGGTCAACGCCGAGTCCGCGCCGCTCCCGGCGGGCGAGCTGCCCGCCGCCGAGGTCATCGGCACCTTCGGCAGCGGCACCGTCGACCGGGTCGCCGCCCTGCCGGCCGCCCGCAAGGAAGGGCTGAGCGCGCAGGACGTCACCGAGCTCGCCCTGGTCACCGGCTCCGCCTCGCTGGAGCGGATCGCCGCCGGGACGGCGATCGACGCGGGCGGACTGGTCCCTGACCTGCACGACACCAACAGCTGGATCCAGACCGTCGAGGAGGTCGAGCCGATCGAGCTGCTGGAAGTCCAGCTCTGCAACTCGACCGCCCCGTTCATCCTGATCAGCCGGCTCCGCCCGGCCATGGCGGCGACGGCCGCCAAGCGTGCCTACGTGGTCAACGTCTCCGCGATGGAGGGCGTGTTCAGCCGCGGCTACAAGGGTGCGGGTCACCCGCACACGAACATGGCCAAGGCCGCCCTGAACATGCTCACCCGCACCAGTGCCCAGGAGATGTTCGAGAAGGACGGCATCCTGATGACTGCCGTCGACACGGGCTGGATCACCGACGAGCGCCCGCACCCCGACAAGATCCGCCTCGCCGAGGAGGGCTTCCACGCCCCGCTCGACCTGGTCGACGGCGCCGCCCGGGTCTACGACCCGATCGTGCGCGGCGAGGACGGCGAGGATCTGTACGGCTGCTTTCTCAAGGACTACGCGCCCGCCAACTGGTAGTCGTCCGGTGATGCGGCGTGGGTGAGCCGCCGTGGGCCCGGTCGGGAGTCGCTCCTGACCGGGCCTTTTCCGCATGCGGTGGCTGAAAGTGACCTAGAGCACACGTTCCATCGAGCGCGGAAGCGCTCATTTGGTTACCCTGATGTGAACGGACGTAATCGCGGAGTCCACAAACCTTCCTCGACCGTCCCGGGACAGGCTTTCAACCAAGTCACCGTCCCGCCCCGTACCCGGCGCCACCGCGACCGAACTGTTCTTGCCCCTGCCCCTCCACGGGCGGCCGACTCCCGGTAATGAGGCCGGAACATCGGCGATGCCCGGGGCTACGCGACACGAAGGAGTGTGCGGTGACGACACCGGAACTGACGAAGCACGAGAAGCGACCTGTCGAACGGCACGGAGAGCGGGCCCGCAAGCCCGAAAAGCTCCGGAACATCGAGGTCTGGGCCAGGTCCGCACCGATCCGGCTGGCCGGCTACGAGGACGACCTCGCCGAGCCGCACATCCTGCCCGGCATCGACTGACTCCGCTTCACCTGGCACCACCACAACCGTCAAGGCGCCCGTGGGTGTTCAAGATTGCCTGGTCGGGCTGATCCAGGAGGGGCCGAGCGAGACGGGGCGCATGAAGTCCCGCACATAGGTGCGGTGCCACCAGCGCCCGGTGGCCCGCAGTTCGCGCCAGGACGTGTACCGGTAGCGGTACACCCTGGCGCGGACGTGCACGGGCGGGGCGTGGGGGAACGGGTTGTGACGCAGCAGCCGCAGGGTGTCCCGGTCGTTCTCCAGCAACCGCTCCACGAACGGGCCGAACCAGGGGCGGGCGTACGCGGGGGACAGCGCCGCGAACCACATCAGCCAGTCCAGCCGCAGATGGTACGGGGCGAACTGGCGGGGCATCCGGCGCGGATCGCCCGGTTTGCCGCGGAAGCCGTACTCCCGCCAGACGGTGCCGTCGTGGAGCACCTCCTCGTCCGTGCCCTCGACCACCACCTCCAGCCGGACCCGGCTGATGCTGCCGAAAGCGCCGTAGGTGTTGACCAGATGCAGCGGGTCGAACGAGCGGTTCATCACCTGGCGGCGGGAGACCAGATTGCGCGCCGGGCGGTAACTGAGGAGGACGACCAACGCGGTCACCGCGAGGACGACGATCTCGTACCAGAGCGGCGGCGCGGCCTGGACGGGCGGCGCGGTGAACAGGGACCAGTCGACGGCGGACAGGGCCAGGGTGATCGTCAGCCAGTTCAGCCAGGCGAAGTTCCCCGAGAAGACCAGCCAGAGCTGGGTGACGATCATCAGCCCGGCGGCCGCGCTCGCCACCGGCTGCGGAGTGAACAGGAGCACCGGCACCACAAGTTGGGTGACGTGGTTGGCCGCCACCTCGGCCCGGTGGACGGGCTTCGGCAGCCGGTGGAAGAACCAGCTCAGCGGCCCCGGCATCGGCTGCGTCTCGTGGTGGAAATACAGACATGTCAGCCTGCGCCAGCACTCGTCGCCGCGGATCTTGATCAGCCCGGCACCGAATTCGACCCGGAACAGCACCCAGCGCAGCAGCCACAGCACCAGGACCGGCGGAGCCGTGTGCGCGTTGCCGAGAAAGACGGCGAGGAACCCGGTCTCCAGCAGCAGCGACTCCCAGCCGAAGCCGTACCACGTCTGGCCGACCTGGACGATCGACAGATACAGCGCCCAGGGCAGCGCCCAGAGCACCATCGCCGCCCAGAGCGGAAGGTACGAGTCCGCCCCTGCGAACAGGGCGACGGCGATCGCGCAGCCGGTCCAGGAGACGAGCGCGAAGAAGCGGTCGCTGTAGTGGAGCCGGAAGAGTCCGGGTGCGCTGCGCCAGTCCGTGTGCCGCAGGAAGTCGGGCACGGGAAGCATGCCGCGCTCGCCGATCAGCGCCCGGAACTGGAGCGCGGCGGCGAGGAAGGCGACCAGATACACAGCCGCGAGAGCCCGCTGGAAGATCAGCCGGCTGAGCCAGTACCCGTCGGCGGTGAACCACTCCATCGCTTCCAGTATCGGCCCACCGGCTCCGCTCAGCCCTTCAGTCCTTCGGCTCGGCAGGGCCCTCGGCGACGATTCGGCGCAGCGTGGCTCCGAGCCGGCGGACGTACCACCGCTGGGTCATCGGTACGAGCGGTCCCGCGAGGCGGGTGTACCAGACAGCCGGGCGGCTGAACGCCGTGACGGTGAACCACACCGTCCCGTCGTCCGCCGACTCCACCACGAAGGACTCCTCACCGCACTCGGGGTGCTTGTCCAGCGTCCCGTAGGCGAACCCGACGAGGTCCTTCTCGTACGCCGCCCAGACGACGCGGCAGGGAGCGGTGAACCGGAAGGGTCCGGCGCCGAGCGACACCCGGACGCGGACTCCGGTCTCTGCGCGGTCCGCCGACGCCCGGACCCCGGCCCCGGAGGCGCGGTGCATGCGCCAGCCGGTGACGGCGGCCCCTGCCGTCTCGGAGTCGGCCCGGCCGCAGCCGACGCGGGTCCGGTGGTGGAGGTGGTGGTATCCGTCGGGGAGCGGGCCGAGTCGGGTGGCTCCGACCTCGGGGTAGGTGAATGTGTTCATGCGGTCCTGCCTTCGTGGTCGGTGGGGGTCCGGAGCCTTCGCCGGGCGAGCAGCGAGCAGAGGATCTGCATCCGGAAGTCGACCCCGACCAGCGCCCGCACCACATGCGGAACGGCCAGTCCGACGAAGGCGATCGGGCCGACGGCCGCCGTGGCCGCCACGCTCAGCAGCGTGGCCGCGGACAGCCCGCCCGCACCAGCTCCGGACAGGCCCCCGGGGGACGCCGCCGCCGAGTCACCGAGGGCGAGCGCGTCGAGGCCGGGACCGAGCACCGCGGCCGGCACCAGACCGGCCACGGCGAACGGCAGGACCGACCGGGACACGTCGAAATCCCGTCCGCCGAGCGCCCCGACGACCCAGTAACGGTAGCTGTCGAACACCTTCCGGCGGCTCAGGGCCACCGCACCTGCTGGCGCCGGGGCGCGCGCGGACCGGGCAGCCTTGCCGAGGTGGACGGAGCCGCCCGTCGGCCCTTCCGCCCGGCCGTGACGACGGCCGGGCGGAAGGGGCGCCGTACGGTCAGGAGCGGGGCTCGGAAGCGTCCAGCATGGCGTCGCGCTCCACGACCTTGATCCGCTCGCGCCCCTGCTCCGCTCCCAGGGCCTTCTCGTGTGCGTCCAGGCGGTGCCAGCCCTCGCGGGTGGTGTAACGGACACCGCGCTCCTCCAGGAAGGCGGTGACGGCCTCCGGCTCGGGCCGGAGCGGGGCGGGCAGCCGGCCCGCGGCCCGGTCCTCCAGCAGGCAGGCCACGGTCTCGTTGGCGTCGCCCTTGGTGTGGCCGATCAAGCCGATCGGACCGCGCTTGATCCAGCCCGTGACGTACACCGAGGGCATGTGCTCCCCGCCTTCGACGACCCGTCCCGCCGCGTGCGGAACCGTGCCGGAGACCACGTCGAACGGGAGCTTCGGGAGTTCCTGCGAGTAGTAGCCGACCGCGCGGTAGACGCTCTGCACGTCCCAGTCGGTGAAGTTCCCGGTGCCCTTGACATTGCCGGTGCCGTCCAGCTCGGTCCGCTCGGTGCGCAGACCTACGACGCGGCCGTCCTCGCCCAGGATCATTGCCGGGGACTCGAAGAAGTGCAGGAACAGCTTGTGCGGCCGGTCGCCGACATCGCGGATGGCCCAGTTCTCCAGCGTGGAGGCGACCATGTTGGCCTGCTTGTTGCCGCGCCGGGTCTCGATCGAACCCGCGTCGTACTCGATGTCCTCGGGGTTGACGACGACCTCGATGTTCGGCGAGTGGTCCAGCTCGCGCAGCTCCATCGGGCTGAACTTGGCCTGCGCGGGACCGCGGCGCCCGAAGACGTGCACCTCAAGGGCCTTGTTGGCCTTGAGGCCCTCGTAGACGTTGGCGGGAATCTCGGTCGGCAGCAGCTCGTCCGCGGTCTTGGCGAGAATGCGCGCCACGTCCAGGGCCACATTGCCCACGCCGAGCACGGCGACCTTCTCCGCCTCCAGCGGCCAGGTGCGCGCGACATCGGGGTGGCCGTCGTACCAGGAGACGAACTCCGCGGCGCCGTGGGAGCCGTCCAGGTCGCTGCCGGGGATGTCGAGGGCGCGGTCCGCGTCGGCGCCGGTGGAGAAGATCACGGCGTCGTAGAAGGACCGCAGATCGTCCAGGTCGATGTCGTTCGGGTAGTCGACGTTGCCGAACAGTCGCAGCTGGGGCTTGTCGAGAACCTGGTGGAGTGCCTGGACGATGCCCTTGATCCGCGGATGGTCCGGGGCCACTCCGTAACGGATCAGGCCGAAGGGTGCGGGCATCCGCTCGAACAGATCGATCGAAACCCCCGGGTCCTGGGCGGCCTCGGATTTCAGCAGGGCGTCCGCTGCGTAGATGCCGGCGGGGCCGGCTCCGACTATGGCGACACGGACGGGGCGGGTCATCAGGTGCTTGTCCTTAGAACGGCTGATGCGGGCAGTCCAGCTCAGGGTAAAGGTAAGGCTGGGCTTACTGTGTTCCGCGGGACACGTTATCCGCTGCCCGCCCGAGGGCTCGGGGCGGTTCGCCCTGCGAGACATCCGGTCCCGTCGTTCGGTCCCCGGAACCGGCCGGGGCGCCACCCGGGTGGCGCGAGGGGTGATTCGCCCGAGCGTGCGGGGTTCGCTCGAAGAATCGGACAAATAATGGCAGAGTGACCCACATGGATGATCGGGTAGCGGGTGCCCTGTCATTCCCGGACGACTGGCCCGCCCACCCGGATCTCAGTCTCGCCCTGAACCGTATGGGCAGCTTCGACTGGGACCTCGACAGCGGCCTCATGCACATGGACCGCCCCGCGCTCGACGTGTTCGACCTGCGGGCGGACGAGTACGACGACCGGCCGGAGTCGCTCGCGCGCCGGGTGCCGGCGGACGAGGGCGTACGCCTCGACGCCATGGTCACGCAGGCGCTCAAGGGCGGGCAGAGCAATTACGGGGCGTACTTCAGGATCAGGCGGCGCGACGGCAGCCTGCGCTGGACCCATACCCAGGGCTTCATCCGGCGGGACGGGACCGGCCGGCCGCACCGCATCATCGGCATCGTCCGCGACGCGACGCAGGAACTGGCCGACTCCACCGCCCGCCACGAACTGGACCAGGAGCGGCGCCGTCGCACCAGCCTGGTGGACGGCACCACGGCCGCGCTGGCCCATGCCCGAACCGTCGGGGACGTCATCGAGGTGCTGAAGAACTCCCAGGGCCTGGCACACCTCGGGGCGACCAGCCTGGTGATGGGGCTGATAGAGGCCGGACGCATCCATCTGGTGGCCGACGGCCCGGAGGACTCGTTCGTGCCCGGCACCCGGTACACCCGGACGGACGAGCAGTACCCGATGAGTGAGGTCGTACGCACGCTCTCGCCCCGTTTCATCGAGTCCGCCACGGACTTCGCCACCTCGTACCCGATCCTGTGGCCCCACATCAGCCACCTCGGCATCACCTCCGCCGCCTATCTGCCGCTGATCGCCCAGGCCCGGCCCATCGGCGCGCTCGGCCTTCTCTACAGCGGCAAGGACGGCTTCACCGGCGACGAACGCAATCTCCTGGTCGCGCTCGGCAGTTCCATCGCCCAGAGCCTGCAGCGTGCCATGCTCTACGAGCAGGAACACGACCTTGCCGAGGGTCTCCAGCAGGCCATGCTGCCGCGCAGGATCCCGGACGTGCCGGGGGCGCAGATCGCTGTCAGGTACCGCTCGGCCCGGCTGGGCCGGGACATCGGGGGCGACTGGTACGACGTCATTCCGCTGCCCGGCGGCAGGGTCGGGGCCGTCATCGGGGACGTGCAGGGCCACGACACCCATGCCGCAGCCGTCATGGGGCAGCTGCGCATCGTGCTGCGGGCCTATGCGGCCGAGGGGCACAGCCCCGCCACGGTGATGGCGCGGGCCTCGGTCTTCCTGCACGAGCTGGACACGGAGCGCTTCGCGACCTGCAGCTACGCCGAGGTCGACCTGACGACGGGGGTGGTGCAGCTGGTCCGGGCCGGCCATGTCGATCCGCTGGTGCGCGGGAGGGACGGCAGCTGCCGCAGGCTGCCCGTGGAGGGCGGGCTGCCGCTGGGGCTCTCGGCCGAGTTCGGGCGGCTCGAATACCCGGTCAGTACTGTCGAGCTGGACCCCGGCCAGTCCCTGGTGCTGTTCACCGACGGTCTCGTGGAGCTGCCCGGCGCCGACCTCGACGAGGGCATGCAACTGCTGACCGCCATGGTGCGCAACGGTCCGCAGGACCTCCAGCGACTGGCCGACCGGCTCTGCGAGGAGGTCGACGAGCGCGGCGGCGAGGACGATGTCGCTGTCCTGCTGCTGCGCCGCAAGGCAGCCCACGCGCCCCAGCCCGGCGGCCGGCTCCAGCAGCATGTCGCGCAGAGCGACCCGGAGGCGCTGAGTTCCGCGCGCCACATGATCAGGGCGGCGGTGCGGGCCTGGGGGGCCAAGGCGCGGGCCGACGAGGTCGAGCTGGCTGCCGACGAGCTGATCACCAACGCGCTCATGCACACCGACGGCGGGGCCATCGTCACGATCCGGGTGCTCACCGGCCCCGAGCGGCGGCTGCGGGTCGATGTCGAGGACCGCTCCAGCGCACTGCCCAGGCGCCGGGACGCGGGCGAGTCCGGGGTGTCCGGGCGGGGGCTGATGCTGGTGGACCGGATGGCGGACCTGTGGGGCGTGGAATCCCGGGGCAGCGGCAAGTGCGTGTGGTGCGAATTCATCATCCCGGCATACGAGTGACGGACACGCGCTTATCTACCTGACAGTAACAGAACATTACATGTCTGTACTTGACCGTAACCGATCGTGAGCGATTGACTGCGCTTCCGTCAGTCTTTGTCTTCGACGACATGAGGACCCGTTGGGAACTGAGCTGCTGGCACCGCTCGATCTGGCCTTCTGGCACCTCGAATCCGATGCCCACCCGATGCACCTCGGCGCACTCGCCGTATTCTCCCCGGCCCCCGGCCCGGCGCTCGGCGCCGGGCCGGAGGCCATGCTCGAACTCCTGGGCACCCGCGCCGCCGCCATTCCCCGGCTGCGGATGCGGGTCAGGGACGTACTGCTGCCCGTCGGCGGCGCGGCCTGGTTCGTGGACAAGGACTTCGACGTCCACCGGCACATCCGGCGGGTGCGGCTGACCGGCGCTCAGTCGCATGACGAGGACGGCGGATTCATGGCGGGCGCCACCCGCCTCGCCGGTGAACTGATGGAACGGCCCCTCGAACGGGGGCTGCCACCCTGGCAGATGTACGTGATCGGCGGCGCCGACGGCGGCCCCTTCGCGGTGCTCGTCAAACTCCACCACGCGCTGGCCGACGGAATGCGAGCGGTCGCCATCGGTGCCGGGATCTTCGACGAGATCGCCGCCGGCCGGGCCCGTAGCGGGGCCTCCGCCCGGCGGGCGCGCACCGTCCCGCCCCGCTCGTGGATGCCGGGCCCGCGCCAGGTGGCCCTCTTCATGAACCGGCCTTCTGCATCCGTGGGTCGAGG
>NZ_JBSFET010000072.1:0-32368 GCF_053594575.1 Streptomyces sp. NPDC001880 | reverse complement strand
CCCGGGTCCGGACCGATCCACGCGTTCCCCACCACCTCGCCTGATCCGTTCTCCGCCATCACGAGATGATGACCGGCCGTGTCGGCGCCGTCAGGTAGGAACTTGGCCGTGCCGTGCCGGGCCCGTTCTCGCGCCAGCTCTTCCGGCATGAACTTTCTGAGCACACGAGCCGACTCGGCTTCACGATGCTCAGTCGCCGCGTGATACTCCGCCGGCGTCATCTTCCGCAAGGTCACCTGCTGCGCGTCCATGCCGTCATCTTCAACCGGTCATTTGTAGCAGCGCTACTGGATTCCAAGCCCGATGGCTCTCGCCACCAAACTCAGCCACAACACCAACGACTCGACCCACAGGTTTTGACAATTGCTCCGGGCGGAACGTCCCGACGCCCTCTTCGGGTAGTGGGGGATGAACACCAGGACGCTCTCGAAGGCCGGCTTCTTCTCCGCAGGGATGGCATGCGGCCGTCCCGCAGCGTGGGCCGCGCCCAGCTCGTTCAGCCCCGGGCCGTTGTCGTCGTTGCGCAGCCGCAGCGGCCAGGCAGCCGGAACACGTCGACCTCGGCAGGCACGCTTTTGCCCTGCCCCTCTGGAAGCGGCAGACGGCCGATCTCGCCTACGGCCCCTGAGCAGCTGCTCAAAGCCGTGAATATCTGACGGGGCCAGCCACCGCAGCGCCTCCCGAACCGCTGTCAAAACACTGCTCACTGTCGCGTGCGGAGCCAACCGGGTGGGCCTGCGGGCCGCGCGGTCGGAGACCAGTCCGGCGATGGCGGCGTGGGTTTCGGCGTAGGAGTCGCGCCGGCCGAGGTATCGCTGGAGCGGCCGCCACTTCTTCTCCTCGCCGATGGTGTGCTCCACGCAGATCCGCTCGGAGGACTGCCGTCGGCGCGCCTCGCGCCAGGCGTAGTTCTCGCCCAGCGATACTGTGTTCTTCGGCTTGCGTGGCGGTGCCTGGACCTGGTTGGGGAAGTCGTTGGCCAGGCCTCTGTATCCCTCGTCGACCTTCGCCTTGACTCGCGGATGCAGACACAGCTGCTCGGCGATGCCTTCGGTGCGCATCGCGGTCTGGTCGTGCATTCTGCCGGGCCGGTCGGCCCCGGACCACAGTAGGCGTCCCGAGCCGTCGCTGATGGTGGTGGTCTTGGCGGTGTTCTGCTTCTTCTTGCCGGAGACGAACGCCCCAGGCCGGGGCGGCCGGCCTGGGGGCGGCGGACCTGGGTCTCGGTGCCGTCGATGCGCAGCCCGACACCCTCGGCCTCGGCGTAGGCGAAGACACCGGCCAGGGTGCGCAGGCGGATGCCGGGCCGGTCGGGGACGGCGAAGCCACGGACAGCCAGCAGTGGGCGGATCTCGTGGATGGCGCGGGTGACGGATGGGCGGGAGACGTCGTAGAGCCCGGCCAGTGCCGCGTGCGGCAGCTGCGGACGCAGGTGGACCACGGTGACCAGGACCCTGTCGGTGAAGACCAGCTTGTGATCCGGCCCGGCTCCGGCGGCCCGCTTGCGCTCTCCGCCACGACGCTCACGCTTGAACTTCAACAAGTACCCGGTAGGGCCGGGTAGGGCGTTCTTGCCGGTGTCGGGCCGGGCACCGGCGGGCGCGGTGACCAGAGCGTTCCAGGCGTCCGGGCCGGCGACGCCGTCGGCCTGCAGGCCCTGGTTCTTCTGGAAGGCCTGGACGGCGGCCGCGGTACGAGGCCCGAACGCGCCGTCGGCGGTGAGGCAGCGGCTGCTGAGCACGCCGCTGCTCACCCCACACTGCGCAGTACTTCATCGAGTGACCAGGTGCGTCCGGGCGTCGCGGCAGGCGCGATAAACGGCATTCCTGTTGTCCTGCTCCCGGCGTTGGTCGTACCACGCCGGGAGTAGACGGCAGGGATTCCCGCAGAGCACCGCGTGCGGTGGCGGTGATGGCCGGGGCCTGGTCACAAGCCTGCAGCTCGATGGATCAGGTGCTCAGTCCGCTTACCCCTGTTTGACAGCGACTGAGTAGGGCGGGCAAAGTCCAGGCCCGTTGGGGACCGGCCCCGAGCACTGCCTCAGTGCGGTTTAAGTGTGGCCGTCGATCATCGGGGAGCACACCGCGTTGGCCGAGGACGACGTGCAGACCTGCAGATCAGCATCCTTGCCCTCGCTGTAGCTCAGATTGTGGTAGCCATTGGTGTACTGTGCGGTGCCACTGCCGCCGATATGCAGATTGGCGACCGAGGAACGGTCGTTGTCGAAGGCGTCATTTACGTGCAGGTACTCGCCGTGGGCGTAGAACACCGCAGACACAGAGCTTCCGCCCGAGCTGCGGCACCACGCCAGGATGCGGTACCTGCCGTCGACATCGGCTCCAGACTCCCCGCCGCAGGTCCAGGAGCTAGCCGTCACTTCCCCAGCTTGGGCGGGGGCCGCAGCCAACCCGCCGGCCAGCGCCCCCGTGAGCAGCGCGACAGCGCTGCATCCACGTAACATCCGGCCTTTCATCCCTCGAACATGCATTGCCTTGTCCTCACTTCTCCGCGCCGGGTTCCGGTCGGCGCTTGCCCCGTGGCAGCTCCTCGCCGCCGTTATCACTGTTGCGCGTCACGGCACTCGCGACCATGACTTTCGGGTTGGACCGAAATTCTCATCTCACAACGGGGAGCCCTCCCCTGGGTCCTGCCCGTGGGCAGGGGCGATCTGTCGGATCAGAAGGAACAGGCCGTCCCGCCGTAGCAGGCTGTATCTGTCGATCAACGGGTCGCCTCTATGAGGTATCGAGCCCGTGGGGCAGGCGTGGCGGGTGTCGGCGCCTCGGCTGCGGCGTGCACAGCCCAGGCGATCGCGGTGGCGAGACTGTTGTGGCTCACGGCGGACGGGCGTCACAGCCCGCCCGCGACCAGCAGCCGAAGTGCAAAACGTCGACGCTGCTGGTACACCCCCGAGGGAACCACGGGCCGGGGCATGGGCGTGTTGTACAGAAACCGTTATACAGAGGCAGACACCAGTGGCCGACCGGCCGCTTCCTCCTGACTGAGGGGTCGGGCGCGCCAGATGCCGAAGTTCCGGGTGTGAGCCCACTGGGGGGAGCATGCTGCGTATCCATTTTACGGACCGTGACCTGGCTCGCGTCCATCTGGCCTATGACCCGTTGTGGGAAACCGTGCTAGCCACCCACCAGTTGGGCCGGACAGGCGCATCCGCATACTCATCCTGGCGGCGCCACGCTCAACAGGTCATCATTGAAGAGAAGTTGACCGACTGTGTGCGTGCGATTCGGCTCCTGGCGCCCGCACGCGCCGGGTATTTCCCCGACTTTCTGACCCCGGCCGCAGCCCGTGACGGGATGCCCGCTGGATTGGACGCCCTGTGCCGTACCCCGCGTCAGCAGATGGAGAACGAAGTCGCCTGGGCGTTCAACGGCCGCCAGGCCCCGGCGTGGATCCACGCCCTGGCCGAGGGCGACCAGAAGGCCCGCACGCAACTGGCTGCCGCCCTCGACCGGGTCCACCAGGCTCTTGTCGTTCCCAACTGGACCCGGGCAGCGGCAGTCGTCGAAGCCGATCTGGCTCTCCGGGCGCGAGCTCTGCGCGACGGCGCCGTACACGGCCTCCTGAACTCCTTACGGCCAATCCTTGACTGGGCTCCCCCCGTGCTCGCAGCCCCCTACCCGGAGGACCGGGAACTCCACCTCGACGGCCGAGGACTGTGTCTGATTCCCTCCCGTTTCTGTTGGGCCATGCCGGTCGCCCTCGCAGACCCGTCGCTGCCGCAGGTGCTGGTCTACCCCGTCGCCTCGGCCCATGCCGCGGCACAGCCCCATGAGGGAAGCCACCCCCGCGCTCTAGCCACCCTGCTGGGCCGCAGCCGCGCACGGGTACTGGCCGCCCTGGACGGAACCACCACCAGTGAGCTCGCGCGGATTCTCGCCCTGTCCGCCTCCTCGGCCAGCGAACATGTCACCGCGCTCCGCGAGGCCGGACTTGCCTGCAGCAACCGCATCGACAACCGCGTCCTCCACACTCGCAGCCCACTGGGCACAGCCCTGCTCCAAGCCCAGCAACCAACATCCGACGATCACGCCCAACCGGACGGATTTCTACAGCAACCGCGCCGCTGAAAGATCGCCGATCCAATGCGGATACCCCCGGGCGCACGGGGCCGGCCCGGCATTGTCAACTTGTTGGTGTGCGGTTACTTGAGGGTGTGCGGGAGTGTGCTGGGCTGTCTGCGGGGCCTGTTGCTGGACGGCGGGCGCAAGTCGGTGGAGCCGATGGCCGCCCGCCTGGGCGAGGACGGGAACCGGCAGGCCCTGGCCCACTTCGTCACCTCCAGCCCGTGGGATCCGGCGCATGTGCGGGCCCGTCTGGCCTGGCGCATGCAGCCGGTCATCAAGCCCACTGCGCTGGTCATCGATGACACCGGGTTCCTCAAGGACGGGGATGCGTCGGCGTGTGTGACCCGGCAGTACACCGGCACCGCGGGCAAGATCACCAACTGCCAGGCCGGAGTCTCGCTGCATCTGGCTTCCAACGGCGCCTCGACGGCGGTGAACTGGCGTCTGTTCCTGCCCGAGAGCTGGGACCCCGCCTCGCCGAAGGCCGACCCGGTCAAAGTGGCCCGCCGTGACAAGTGCGCCATCCCCGCCCAGGTGGGCCATGTCGAGAAGTGGCAGCTGGCCCTCGACCTGATCGACGAGACGCGGTCCTGGGGCATCGAGGTGCCCCAGGTCATCGCCGACGGCGGCTACGGGGACACCGCCGCCTTCCGGCTCGGCCTGGAAGAACGCGGTCTCGACTACGTGGTGGGCATCTCGACCACGACCACCGCGCAACCCGAGGACGCACAGCCGTGCACCCCGGCCTGCCCCGGCCGGGGCCGACGGCCGGTTCCCGCCTGCCCCGAACCGGCCCAGAGGGTGAAGAGCCTGGTCATCGCGGCCGGTAAATCTTCCGCGCGGCCGGTGCAGTGGAGGCAGGGGGCACGGCCGGGCAGTGGCCGAAGCGGGCACAAGCGCATGTACTCGCGCTTCGTGGCCCTGCGGATCCGGCCCGCCGGACGTGAGATCCGCAAGGCCACTGCCGGCACAGCGCTTCCGGTTCGCTGGCTGCTGGCCGAATGGCCCGCCGACCAGGACGAGCCCGTGCAGTTCTGGCTCTCCAACCTGCCCGAGACCACCCCGTTGCCCGTCCTCGTGCGCACCGCGAAGCTCCGCCGGCGCATCGAGAACGACTACCGCGAGATGAAACAGACACTGGGCCTGGCCCACTTCGAAGGCCGGACCTGGCCAGGCTGGCACCACCACGTCACCCTCGTCTCGGTCGCCCACGCCTTCTGCACCCTGCAACGACTGAGCCGATCCCCAAAAGAGACGGCGTCGGCCTGAGCCTCTACCGAGTCGTTCGCGAACTGCAGCTACTCCTCGTGATCTGGACCGGCGCCTGCCCCACCTGTCACCGCGACATGCCAGACCCCGCACCAACATGACCAAGCACTATTAGGGCAGCGGCCGACCGTCAAGCCCTGTCCGGCTGACACAGCGAGGCGAGAACGTCATCGGTCCTATCCAGCCTTGGCGGACGAGGGCGACCTGGGAGGGCAGCGGTGACACCGGGTCGAGTGCCCTCCCGCGTGCCCAGTTCTCGAACAGCCCCTCGGTCGTCTCGACGGCGGACACCACCATCGTCACCCTCAACTCCCCGTCGCGCCAGGTGTTCCACAGTGCCCAGCCCTCAGACCTGGGCGCGACACCGATCCGAGCACATACCTCTTCGTAGGCTTCCTCCACCCCGGCCGGCATGGCCCCAGGCTTCAACACCGAGGCGCCGACGAGGCGGACCCGAGGCCGGTCCTCCTCCAAGCAGCCATCGCCCGCGAAGTGGTAATGGCGCAGAGCCCGAGCAAGCACGTTCACGCTGCGCTGGAGTGGTGTCGCCTCTTCCGGTTCTGCCTGGAACGAGAGCCATCCTTCGTTGGACGCCTCCACGCTGACACGGTTGGCGAGGCGCTCGATCTCCCGGAGATAGTCCAGTTCGCTGAGCTCAGGTGAGGTCATGGCTCGAAGTCTCGCACCATGCCGCCCGGCGCCGACACAGATGCCCGTAGAGGCGTGATCGGGCCGCTGGCATTCCCTCTGCGCACCCCCTGCCGCCCGACTACCGAAAGAGAAAAGGGGTGGGGGACGGGCGGGCGCGTCGGCGGGGCCGCGCGCGCCGGTGCCTCGGACGGCACCGCGACGCGGCGCACAGAGCGCCAGAACGCTGGCAGTGGTCACCCTCAGTCAGCGGTTGTTGGGGCTCAGCAGCGTGGCGGCCGCGGCGATAAAGGCGACGGATGCTTCTTTCGCCGCATGCCGCCGGGCGTCCAGCTCGGTCCGGTCGATGGCCTTGCGCAGCGCGTACGTGGCATCTGCGGCCTGCTGGGCGGGGCCGGCCAGCCCGGGGACCAGGACCTGAAGGCGGATGTGGGGCGCGGTGATTGCAGCCCGGGTGTCGTGGGATCTCGTCTGGGCCTCCAGCTGGTGCTCGGTGCCTGCCTCGGCCAGGGCCAGACGCTCCCGATGGAACATCGCCGAGCGGTGCGCGTCCAGGGCGGCCGCGAAGTCGGTGACGGCGCCGAGCTGATCCTGACGGTGGCTGTCGGCACGCTCCTCGGCGCGTGCGGAGCGTGCCGAACGGTGCTGGAGGAGTCCGGCGGTCAGGGCACCGGCGAGGGTACCGAGTACGGCAACGATCGAAGGCCATATGGACATCAGGTGTTGGGTCCCCTCGGGTGTCGGTTTCGGTGGTGAGGCCAGCGGAGAGCGAGATACGCGGCGGCGCCTTCGGTGGCTGGGTTACGCCTGCGGCGCTCCGGACCTACCCTGGCGGCTAGTCTCCGGCTGGGCCAGAGATGGACCCGGATCCCCATCGAATCCCGGGCCCTTCTCGGGTTCTGTGCCCCATCCGTCTACCAGCGCATGCCGAGCTGGTCGAGGTCTTTCGGCGTTGCTCGGGGAGTTTCCCAGCGCGTTTGCGGACGTTGTCGAGCCACATGCCGAGCTTGACCACCACACCCCCGCCAGCACCGTTCTGACGACCCCCAAGCCCGCATCCGTCCCCACCTGCTCGACGTGCTTCCGGAGCACCCGAAGATGCCCTTCAGGCGCATGGAACTGCCGCGCCGCCGCGAGGTTGACCGCCCACTTCGCATCCTCGGCCAGGTGCGCGGAGATCTCCCCGTGGGTGAGGCCCTTCGCGGACAGGGAGAGCAACATTTCGTCCTCGCCTGTCAGGCGCCACTGACGCTTCTTCACGATCTGCGGCTCGAAGCTGCCGGCGGTGTCCCAGGGGACCCTGGGACACCGCACTGCAACTCTGGTGCGACCGAACCGCGTTGGGGCGCTCGCACCTGACCGATCCGGCGAATGGCTGAAAATGGCTCAACCGTCACGACCGGGCTCAACCCGCCGCTCGCCTCCCACGGTCCCCTCCCGTGACCGCAGTTCACGATCACGGGAGCCCGCATGTCAGCCACACGTACCGTCCGTACCTTCCTCGCCGCCGGACTCGTCGCCGGGATCACCGCCACCGCGCTCGCCGCGCCCGCCGTCGCCGCCGCGCCGCCGGCCAAGCCGTCCCACGCCGCCACCCAGCAGGCCCTGGACGCGGCCGTCGCCGAGGGCGTGCCCGGGGCCGTCGCGCAGGCCCGTGACGGAAAGGCCCGTTGGGTCGGCACCGCGGGGGAGCGGAAGGGGAGCGATCGTTTCCGGGTCGGATCCATCACCAAGACCTTCACCGCCACCGTCCTGCTCCAGCTTCAGGCCGAGGGCCGGCTCGACCTCGACGACCCCGTCGAGAAGTGGCTGCCCGGTGTGGTGTGCGGGCACGGGCACGACGGGCGGAACATCACCGTCCGCCAGCTGCTCAACCACACCAGCGGCATCTACAGCTACACCGAGGACCCGGCCTTCCAAGAGGAGGTCTTCGGTCCCGGCTTCCTGCAGCACCGTTACGACACCTGGACCCCGAAGCAGCTCGTCGCCGTCGCGATGGCGCACGAGCCCGACTTCGTCCCCGGGACGGACTGGAACTACTCCAACACCAACTTCGTGCTGGCCGGGATGGTCGTCGAGAAGGTGACCGGACGTCCTTACGGCAAGGCGATCGAGAACCGGATCGTGAAGCCGCTCAAGTTGCGCGCCATCTCCCTGCCCGGCACCGACTCCCGTATGCCCGAGCCGAACTCCCGTGCCTACTCCAAGCTCTCCCGCGAGACCGGCGGGCCCACGTACGATGTCGCCGAGCTCAATCCGAGCATCGCCGGCGCCGCCGGCGAGATGGTCTCCGACGCGAACGACCTGCAGACCTTCTACCGTGCGCTGCTCAAGGGCCGGCTACTTCCGGCGGCCGAGATGGAGGAGATGACCGACACCGTCAAGATCTCTCCCGATCTGCCCGGCGTCGGCTACGGGCTCGGTCTCATGCGGCAGCAGCTGAGCTGCGGCAAGGAGGTCTGGGGGCACGGCGGCGGCATCCACGGGTCCCATTCCGAGGCCCAGGTCACCCGGGACGGGGAGCACTCCCTCGCCGCGAACTTCAACGCCGACTGGACCGGTGACACCCAGAAGCTGATCGAGGCGGAGTTCTGCGGCACAGCCCCGGAGAAGCGGTAGCCCGTCAGCGGGGCAGGACGACTACGTAGGCGGCCGACTGCCGGTCACGCCGCTGCTGGACATCCACGGCTGGCGGACCGAGCAAGTCGACGACGGCGTCGCCCTGTCCACCGAGTTCTCCCGGCGGCCCGGCGGCCGCGCCCTGAGGACCCGTACCCCGGCGAACTCCGCATGCCCGGCCCCGGCGTCGCCTACCGCTGCTACTACGCCGGCGACACGCCCTGACCTCGAGCCCGACGAAGGAACCTGCTGCGGCCTGGCTACGGCAGGTGCGTCGTCGTCGGCGTCACCGGTCGGGCAGCTTGCGGGAAGGCGTTGTCACGTTGACGGCGGGTGACTGGTCGGTAGAGCTTCGAGGCGTGCTGGGGTGTGGTTCCGGTGCCGGTTCAGGCTGCGGCCGGTCGGCAGATGTTCTCGGCGACGTGGTCCCAGACGGTGAAGCGGATGGTCATCTCGAGGCGATGCTCGGCGGCGGTGCGGAGATGCCGCCGGGGACGGAAATGGGGTGAGATGCTGCCGAACGCGGACAGGAACCGTTGGGCGGCGCCGACGCTGCGGAAGCCCTTCATGGCCCGTTCCCGCTGTCGCGTGGGTTGGTGAGAGTTCTCGGCCCGGTTGTTCAGTCCTTGCACCCGCACCCGCACCCGCACCCGCCAGAGCGAGAACCGAGAGGAGAGGACCGCACCACCCCGGGAGACGCGGAACCCCGGCGCACCCCGCAGCGTCGCGCGACGGCCCGCCCTCGATCGACAGAGGACATTGCGGGCGAACCATCGAAACAAGAAGCGACAAAAGCCAGCTGACGGATCGAGGTCAGCTTCCGGCAGAGTTTTCCTGGACGCGGCGCGATGACTTGTGCGATTGTTGCCCTGGCAGGGGCGAGCATGTACCAATCCGCCAGGGGGATCATGCCGATTCCGGCACGGGCACAGATTGTTGGGAGATTCAGCGGCGGTTACATCTCGGCGCACGTCCGCGTTTACAATCCGTCGGCCCCTGTTCGCAAGGATGTCACGCTTCGCCTCCATGACCGGGACGGTGAAGTGAATTCAAACGGGAGAGTGCTGCTTCTTCATGGTATTCCAGGAAGACCGGGCAGATCAGAGCGGCCTGATACGTTCGCCCTTGGGTCCATTTCTGCGCGGTGGAGCGGATGCTCTCGCCCAGGAGGATCCACTGCTGCACCGGGCGCTGACCGCCGAACACCAGCGCCAGGACACCACGTTGATGATGGTGGCCTCCTCCAGCATCGTGGATCCATCTGTCCTGACCTGCATGGCCTCCGCGGCGATGAACGTGACGGCGGAGGGTTATCCGGGCGCCCGCTATCACGCCGGCTGCCGTGAGATCGACCCGATCGAGCAATTAGCCATCGATCGGGCTCTGGCCGCCTTCGGAGCCCAATACGTCAACGTCCAGGTGCATTCCGCCACGACCGCGAACTATGCGGTCCTCTCGGCCCTGCTGGACCCCGGCGACGTCATTCTCGGAATGAAGCTGGACCAGGGCGGACATCTCACTCACGGATATCCCGTTGCCTACTCGGGCACCTACTTCCGCTCTGTCAATTACGGGGTCGACGCGCAGGGCCGTATTGACTACGCGCAAGCCCGCGAACTGGCCTTGGAACACCGCCCGAAATTGATGATATGCGGTGCTACCGCATATCCCAGGGCCATTGACTTCGCCCGCTTCCGCGAGATCGCCGACGAAGTCGGAGCGCTCCTGCTGGCCGACATCTCGCACGTCGCGGGCCTGGTCGTCGCGGGACTGCACCCCAGCCCCATCGATCACGCGCACATCACCACCACCTGCACGCACAAGCAGCTCGGCGGCCCCCGAGGCGCTTTGATCATGTCCGGGAGGGACGCCGACACACCCGTGGGCGACAACGGCCAGACGCTCGCACAGCGGCTGCGCCGATCGGTCTTCCCCTACTTCCAGGGCGCCCCGATCATCCCCGCGATCGCCGCCAAGGCCCGCATGCTCGACCTGGTGCGGAGCGACGAGTACCGGGCGACCGCCCGCCGTATCGCGGAGAACGCCGCACTCCTCGCCGACGCGCTGGGGGACCTCGGCTACAAGGTCATCACCGGTGGCACCGACAACCACATCGTGCTGCTCGACTTCATCGGAACACCCCTGAGCGGACTGGTCGTCGAGCGTGCCCTCGAGGAAGTCGGCATCGTCGTCAACAAGAACCACATCCCCGGCGACCCACGCCCCTCCGCTGTCACCAGCGGCGTGCGCATCGGCACCAACTCCATCGCGCAGCGCGGCTTCGGCCCCACCGAGATGGGGCAGTGCGCTCGGCTCATCGACACCGTGCTGCGCGCCGTCCGCCCCCTCGGCGACCGGGACTACGAACTCGAGGAATTCACCCGCCAGTCGGCGCGCACCGAGGTCCGCAAGCTGACCACGCAGTTCCCTATTCCGCGCTACACCCCCGTCGACCGCTGGGAGTTCGACGCGTGAGTTCCCTGCTCACCAGGCTCGACATGCTCAGCGTCGCCCTCGGACAGACACCGGTCGTCCCCCTGGTGGACGACACGGTGAACCTTTACGCCAAGCTGGAGTTCGCCAACCCGAACGGCAGCGCCAAGGACCGGTCCGCGTACTGGATCCTGAAGCGCGCCATCGAGCGCGGTGACATCACCGAGCGCACCACGGTCGTGGAATCCTCGTCCGGAAACTTCGCGATCTCCATGGCGTCCTTCTGTCAGGTGCTCGGCATCTCGTTCGTTCCGGTCATCGACCCCAACTGCAACGCGCCCACCGAGGCGTACCTGCGCACCATCTGCGAACGGGTGGTGAAGGTCGAGGAGCCCGACGGATCCGGGGGCTACCTGCGCACCCGGCTGGCGCGCGTGCAGCACCTGGTCGAGGAGCTCTCGCCGGCGTACTGGCCCGATCAGTACTCCAACGCCGACGCGCTGGAGGCCCACTACCGGATGACGGGCGGGGAACTCTGCACGGGCTTCCGCACCATCGACTACGTCTTCGTGGGCGTCAGCACCGGCGGGACGGTCGCCGGAGTGTCCCGGCGGCTCAAGGAATACTTCCCGAACGTCACCGTCGTGGCCGTCGACGCGGCAGGCTCGGCCATCTTCGGCCGCCCGCCCAGCGCACGCCGCATCCCCGGCCTCGGCTCCAGCATCGTGCCGGAGCTGTGCGGCCGCGCCCGCATCGACGACGTCGTCATCGTGCCCGAGCGGCAGGCCGTGGAAGGCTGCCACGAGCTGTTGCAGCGCCACGGGCTGTACACGGGCGGCTCCACCGGAAGCGTCTACGCCGCCATCCGCGGCTACTTCGACCAGAGCCCCCCGTCCGGCCGACGGCCGACCGTCGTTTTCCTCTGCGCCGACCGCGGCACGAGCTACGCACACACGATCTACAACCCCACCTGGGTCAAGGAGCAGCTCGGCGACGAGGCTGCCGGAGCACCGCCGGTCGTGCTGCACCGGACCGAGCGCCGCGACCGCCAGGAGGGCCGAAAGGAAACTCATGACGGGCTCGTCCCCTGATCTGCCGTCGTTGCCGTCCCTGCGCACCCTCACCGGTGGCGACGTCCTGAAGCACGTCGAGGGCAACCGCCCCGAGTGCCTCGACGTCGTACGCCGCGGCTACCTCACCCACGAGCGCGGTGACAGCGCCAACCCCCACAGCGCGTTCCTGCGCTTCCCGCACCGTCCCACATCCCGGATCATCTCCCTGCCCGCCTACCTGGGCGGCGAGTTCGAGGTCGCCGGCATCAAGTGGATCGCCAGCTTCCCGGACAACCCCACGACCCGTGGCATCCCGCGCGCCTCGGCCACGCTGGTGCTCAACGACACCGAGACCGGCTACCCGTTCGTCTGCATGGAGTCCTCCATCGTCTCGGCGACCCGGACGGCCGCGTCCGCCGTCCTCGGCGCGGAGGCGCTGGGCGGAGGCCGTGAGGCCCGCCGCGTCGGGGTGATCGGCGCCGGGCTGATCGCCGGGCACGTCTGGAAGTTCCTGCGCGACCTGGACTGGAAGGTGGGCGGCTTCCGCCTGTTCGATCGGGACCGGTCGCACGCCGAGCGCTTCGGCCGGATGCTGACCGAGCAGGGTGCCGAGGATGTCGTCGTCACCGACGACGTGCGCGAGGCCTTCACCGACTGCGACCTGGTGGTGCTGACCACCGTCGCTGGCGAGCCGCACATCCACGACCCCGAGCTGCTGGCCCACGCGCCGGTCGTGCTCCACCTGTCGCTGCGGGACCTCGCCCCCGAGATGGTGCTCGCCGCGCAGAACATCACGGACGACGTCGACCACGCCGTGCGCGAGAACACCTCGCTGCACCTGGCGGAGAAGGCCACCGGCAACCGCGACTTCATCGACGGCACCATCGCCGGCGTCCTGAACGGCGACGTGATCGTGGACCACGACCGACCGGTGATCTTCTCGCCCTTCGGCCTCGGCGTGCTCGACCTGGCCGTCGGCAAATGGGTCCACGACCGGGCGGTCGCCGAGGGCGACGGCCATGACATCCCCGACTTCTTCGGCGAGGCAGTGAGGTAGCCATGACGAACTCCACCAGTGATGACACCCTGCAGTACAAGGTCGTGGCGAACCACGAGGAGCAGTACTCCATCTGGTTCGCTGACCGGCCCCTGCCGGCCGGCTGGGCCGAGACCGGCTTCTCCGGCACCCGCGAGGCCTGCCTGGAGCACATCGGCGAGGTCTGGACGGACCTCACTCCCAAGTCGGTCCGCGAGCGACTCGAGGGACGGGCCCCGTGACCTCTCTCGACGAGCGGCTGGCGGGCCTGTCGGCGAACCGGCAGGCCCTGCTGGCCAAACTCCTCAGCGAACGCCGGGCGGCCGCCCGGCCCGAGATTCCCCGCGGTGAAGGACCCCGCCCGCTCTCCTTCGCCCAGTGGCAGTTCTTCTTCCTGTGGCAACAGGACCCCGACAGCGGCCAGTACAACGTGCCCATGGCGCTGCGGCTGCGCGGCGCCCTGCGGGGCGACGAGACCGAGGCCGCGCTGCGCGAGGTCGTACACCGCCACGAGATCCTCCGCACGCGCTACACCATCGAGGGCGAGGAGCCCGCGACGGTGCTCGGCGACCACACCGAGCTGAGCCTCGGCCGGACGGACCTCGCCGCGCTGCCCGAGGACGGGCGCGAGGAGGGGGCGCGCCGCCGGGCCGCCGACGTGGCGGCCCGGCCCTTCGACCTCACGGCCGGCCTCCCGCTGCGCGCCGAGCTGATCCGGCTGGCGGACGAGGACCACGTCCTCGTCATCGTCGTCCACCACATCGCCACGGACGGGGCGTCCACCCAGCTGCTGTTCCGGGAGTTCACCGCCCTCTACACGGCGCTGTGCGCCGGCTCCGACCCGGCCGCCGCGCTGCCCGAACCGCCCATCCAGTACGCCGACTACGCCGGTTGGCAGCGCTCCACCACCGAGGGCGACCGCCTCCGCCGCGGACTGGAGTTCTGGGACGCCTGGCTGGAGGGCGCCGAGACCAATCTGGACCTGCCGACCGACCGGCCGCGCCCCGCCCGGCCCACGCACACCGGCGGCCGCCGCCGGCGCCGAATCCCGCGCGAACTCGCGGCCCGCATGCACGCGTTCGCCGCCGAACACGGCGTCACGCCCTTCATGACGGCGCTCACCGCGCTCGGCCTGGTGCTGCGCCGGCAGACGGGCAAGCAGGACTTCCTCATCGGCACGCCGGCCTCCAACCGGCCCACCCCGCACACCGAACAGCTCATCGGCTGCTTCGCCAACACCCTGCTGCTGCGGGTGCGCCCGGCCGGGTCCGCCACCGTCCGCGAAGCCCTGCACCAGGTGCGCGACGACGTGGCGGCGTCCTACGACCACCAGGACGTGCCCTTCGAGAAGGTCGTGGCGCTGCGCCAGCCGGAGCGCACCCTGGCCCGCAACCCGCTCTTCCAAGTGATGTTCGTCCACCAGCAGGTGCCCGGCATCGAGGACGGCCTGTCCGGCCTCGCGGTGGAGCGGTTCGACCTGCACAACGGCACCGCGAAGTTCGACCTCGACCTGTCGCTCCTTGACGGCCCCGATGGCATCGACGTCAGCTGCGAGTACGACGCGGACATCTTCACCCCCGAGCGGATCGACGCCCTCCTCGGCCGGCTCGAGCACACGATCACGGCGATGATCGACGCTCCCGGGACGGCCGTGTCGGCGCTGCCCGTCCTCGACGACGCCGCCCGGCACCGCGCCGCCCACGAGTGGAACGCCACCGAGACCGACTATCCCGCGGACCGCACCGTCGCCGACCTGTTCGCCGAGCGGGTGGCAGCCCACCCCGACGAGGCCGCCGTCCGCACCGGCTCCGGCACCACTCTCACGTACGCCGAGCTGGACCGGCGCTCCAACCGGCTGGCACGGCTGCTCGCGGAGCGGGGCGCGGCCCCCGGAGCGGTGATCGGCGTCGCCACTGAGCGCACCGCCGACCTGCCGCTCGCCGTGCTGTCGGTGCTCAAGTCCGGCGCCGCCTACCTGCCGCTCGACACCTCCCACCCGGCCGAGCGCCTCGCCCTCATGCTGGGCGACTCGGGAGCCCGCGCGGTGCTCACCAGCCGCTCGGTGGCCGACCGGGTGCCCACGACCGACGCGCCCGTGCTCGTCCTCGAGGAGCTGGCGGAGCAGCTCGACAAGCTGTCCGACGAGCCGCTCGCCACCACGGCCGCCCTCGACGACCTGTGCTACGTCATCTTCACCTCGGGTTCCACCGGACGCCCCAAGGCGGTGATGCTCGACCAGCGCGGCCGCGTCAACAACTTCACCGACTTCAACCGCCGCTTCGCGATCCGCCCCGGCGATGCCGTGCTCTCGGTGTCGTCGCTGGCCTTCGACATGACGGCGTACGACGTGATCGGCACTCTGCTGGCCGGCGGCACGATGGTGCTGCCCGAGCCGGTGCGCGAGCGCGACCCGGGCCACTGGCTGGACCTGATGCGCGACCACCGGGTCACCGTCTGGCACTCCGTCCCCGCCCTGCTCGGCCTGCTCATCGACGCGGCCGCCGACCTGGGCGTCGGAGAGCTGCCCGCGCTGCGGGTGGTGCTCCTCGGCGGCGATTGGATCCCGGTGACCATGCCGGACCGCCTGCGGGCCCTGTCGCCCGACGCCCGCGTCATCAGCCTGGGCGGGGCGACCGAAGCCTCCATGGACTCGACGATCTACGACATCGGCGAGGTCGACCCGGCCTGGCGCAGCATCCCCTACGGCCGGCCCATGGCCAATCAGCTCGCCTACGTGGTCGACCAGGAGGGCCACCTCGTCCCGCCGGGCGTGGCGGGCGAACTCTTCCTGGGCGGCGTCGGACTGGCGTGGGGCTACCTGGGCGCGGCGGCCCAGACCGCGGACCGCTTCCTGCCCAACCCCTTCAGCGGGGTGCCGGGCGACCGCATGTACCGCACGGGTGACCTCGCCCGGTACCGGCAGGACGGCGTCCTGGAACTGCTCGGCCGCATCGACTTCCAGATCAAGATCGCGGGCAACCGCATCGAGCTGGGCGAGGTCGAGGCGGCGCTGCGCGCCCTGCCCGAGATCGCCCAGGCCGTGGTCGCGGCCCCGCGAGTCGACGGACGGCGCACCCTCGTGGGCTACGTGGTGGCCGATGAGGGCACCAGCGTCCTGGACACCGGCGCGCTGCGCGAGCGGCTGCGGGCCTCTCTCCCGGCGTACATGGTGCCCTCGGCGCTGGTCGTCCTGGAGCGGATCCCGCTCACCCCGAACGGCAAGGTCGACCGGGGCCGGCTGCCGCTGCCGGGCGCCGAGGCCACGCAGGCCGGCGCCGGTACCGGCGGTACGGGCCGGGCGCCCTCGACGCCGACCGAGGTCACGCTCGCCGAGGTGTGGCGCGAGCTGCTGGGCCGCGAGGCCATCACGGCGGACGACGGTTTCTTCGCGCTGGGCGGCGACTCCGTGGCCTGCATCCGCATGGTGACCCGGGCCCGCGCCGCGGGTCTGGAGCTCACCCCGCGCATGGTGTTCCAGCACCAGACGATCGCCGAACTGGCGGACGCGGTCGACCGAGCCGTGGCCGAGGGACCGCGGGAGACCGGCTCCGCCGCCGCCGACCGCGACGGTCTCGCGCCGATCCAGCGGCACATGCTGTCCGTCGCCCACCGGCGACCGGTGCCCGGACTGTATGCGATCCAGTCGGCGTTCCCGCTGCCCGGCGACCTCGACGAGGAGGCCTTCCGGGCCGCCTGGGAATGGCTGTTCGCCCGCCACGCGATCCTGCGCACCTCGTACGCGGACACGGAGTCCGGCCGGCCCCGGCCCGTCGTCGCCGACCGCGTCGATCTGCCGCTGCACACCCGCGACCTGCGCGGCACGGCCCCTGAGGAGCAGGAGCGACTGGTCCTCGCCGAGCTGGAGGAACTGCGGAGCGCGGGATTCGACCTCGCACGGGCCCCGCTGGTGCGCATCCAGCGCTACCGGCTGAGCGACGACGTGCAGCTCGTGGCGCAGCTGCATCACTACAGCCTGCTGGACGGCTGGTCCTGCATGCAACTGCGCAGGGAACTGCTCGCCGCCTACCTGGCGTTCGCGTCCGGTGAGCGGCCCGACCTGCCCGAGCCGATGCCCTTCGACCGGCACGTGGAGTGGATCGCCGGCCGGGACGGGAAAGCCGCCGCGGACTTCTGGACCGGCTATCTGCGCGACTGCCCCGGCCCGTGGGCCGAGGAACAGCCGGACGCGCAGGGGGAGCCGGACGGCCCGGTCCGTCTGCTGACCGAATTCCCGGCCGAGCTCCTGGACGGCCTCGACGCCCTCGGGCGCGAGCACGGCATCACGTTCGCCACCCTGGTCCAGCTCGCCTGGGCGGCGGTCCTGGTCGAGCGCACGGGCCACGACGACGTGGTCTTCGGCATCACCGCCTCGGGCCGGCCGGCCCTGCCGGGCGCCGAGTCGGCCGTCGGACCCTTCATCAGCACCATGCCCGTACGGTTTACGGCTCAGCCGGGGGAGACGGTCGTGGCGGCGGCGCTGCGGCTCCAGCTGGAGCGCGCGGCCGCCGAAGAGCACGGCGTGCTGGAACTCGGCGCGATGACCCGGGGCCGCGACCTGGCCACCGTCCTGGTCTTCGACAACTACCCGGTGGACGAGTCACTCAAGGCGGCCCAACTGCCGGACACGGTTGAGCACCCGCTGATCACGCGGGACCTCGGCTTCGCCCAGACCGAGTTCCCGGTCCGGGTCGACATCCTGCGCGGGGCACAGAACGCCCTGGCGCTGACCTTCGCCGCCGACCGGGCGGTGCCCGAGGACGCGCGGGCGCTGGGTCCGCGACTGGTCGCCGTACTGGAGGCGATCCGGTCCGGTGCCGACGGTCCTCTGGACCGGCTCGCGGACCTCGGCGGAGCAAGCGGTACGACCGAGCACTTGGGGGACTCATGAAGACAGTGACCATGGTGGAGCTCTCGGTGTTCGAGAGGATCACACCCCTGGTCTCCGGGTACCTCGAGGCGTACGCGTCGACCGACCCGGTGGTCTCCAAGGAGTACCGCTTCGACAAGTACACGACGAGCATCAAGACGCCGCTCGACTCGATAGCCCGCGACCTGCTCGCCAAGGACTCCGACGTCTTCGCGTTCTCGACGTACGTGTGGAACATCGGCCTGGTCCGGCCGCTGGTGAAGATGTTGCGGGAGGCCAAGCCGAACGCCGACATCATGCTGGGCGGCCCGCAGGTGATGCACCATGGCATGCGCTACCTCGACCCGCACGACGAGAAGCTGTCCCTGTGCAACGGCGAGGGCGAGATCTCCTTCACCGAGTACCTGCGCGAGCTCACCGAGCCCCACCCCGACCTGACCAAGGTCGAGGGGCTGAGCGTCTACCGGGACGGTGAACTGGTCAACACCGGTGACCGGGCCCGTATCAAGGACCTCGACACAATCCCGTCGCCGTTCCTGTCCGGGCTGATCGCGCCCGAGTACAGCATCAGCATCATCGAGACCAATCGCGGCTGCCCGTACCACTGCGGTTTCTGCTTCTGGGGCGCGGCGACCAACGACCGCGTCTACCGCTTCGACGAGGAGCGAGTGCGTGACGAGCTGACCTGGATGTCGCGCAACGGCACGCTGTTCCTCTACATCGCCGACGCCAACTGGGGCATGCTCGCCCGTGACGTCGAGTTCTCCGAGCACATCGCGGCGCTGGCGCGGCAGAACCACCTGCCCAACGTCGTGTACTTCTCCTCCGCCAAGAACAAGCCGCACGCCGTCACCAAGATCACCGGCATCTTCCAGGAGGCCGGGCTCGTCACCTCGCAGCCCGTCTCGATGCAGACCCTGGAGCCGGAGAGCCTGAAGATCATCCGGCGGGATAACATCAAGCTGGACGCCTTCGGCTCGGTCCAGGACGATCTGCGCGACCGCGGCCTGAGCTCCTTCATCGAGCTGATCTGGCCGCTGCCCGGCGAGACGCTGGAGACCTTCAAGAAGGGCATCGGCACGCTGTGCGAGAAGGACGCGCACACGATCATCTCGTACTCGCACCTGCTGCTGAACAACACGCCGATCTACCACAACCGTGAGAAGCTCGGCCTCGTCACCCGGCCGGCCGGCGGCGGTGTCGCCGAAGCACAGATCGTCGTCGCCACCGAGCAGGTGAGCGCCGACGAGTTCGTCGAGGGCATGCGGTACTTCTACGCGGTCCACGCCGTGCACAACACCCGCAGCCTGCGGGCCACCAGTAAGTACCTCACGGGCAAGGGGGTCCTCACCTACCCCGAGCTGTTCTCCGCGTTCGTCGACCACTGGCGCTCGCTGTCCGAGGACGACCCCATCGTCGAGTACGTCGAGCGGTCGATCCGCGACGCCCTCTACTACGACGTGGGCAACTACGGCCTGTTCATCCACACCGTGCTCCACGAGCACCGCGCGCTGTTCACCCGGCACCTGCGGGACTTCGCACGCTCCCAGCCCTGGTGGTCGGACGAGACCGCGCGCGGCCTCTTCGAGATCGACCTGGTCAACCGACCGTACGTGTACAGCACCACGCCCCTGGAGGAGCACGACTACCCCTTCGAGACGCTCACCGTCACGGCCCGCCAGCGCCGCACGTACACCGTCGAACTGGACCGCCCCTGGCACGAGGCGCTGGCCACGGCCGCCCGCCTCGACCCGGCGCCGCCGGCCGGCTCCGTCTTCACGGTCGACCACAAGCGGCTCCAGTACCCGTACATGGCGGCGCAGAGCCTCGACCACAACGCCAACTACTGCCACGGCATGATCGAGAAGATCGAGAACATCGTGCCGTTCTGGCGGACGGCCTGAGGCGCGGTGATGTCGGTGAGCACCACGGACGAGGCGGCGGGCGTCGGCGCCGGGCATGACGCCGTACCCGCCGCACCCCGCCCGGGTCCGCACCGGGCCTGGCTCGCGGCCGCCCTGGCCGTGCCGGTGCTGCTCGGGGTGCTGGCCATGCTTGCCTTCGCACCGCCGGCGGCACGCGGCACCAGCGCCCCGGTGACGGAGTTCTCCGCCGCCAGGGCCGCCGTCCACCTTGATCAGATAGCGCAGCGTCCGCACCCGACGGGCACCGCGGACAACACCCGCGTGCGCGACTACCTGGTCACGACGGCACGGAAGCTGGGCGCCCAGGTGACCGTGCAGTCGGGCGATGTCGTCCGGCCCGCCTGGGGCAACCCGTTCCCAGCCGCGCGCGTGCACAATGTCATCGCCCGGGTCCCCGGCGGCGAGCCGGGCACCAGCGACGGCAAGGCGCTGCTCCTCGTGGCCCACTACGACTCGGTGCCCACGGGACCCGGAGCCGCCGACGACGGCGCCGCGGTGGCCGCCATGCTGGAGACGATGCGCGCCCTGAAGGAGTCGGGCGGCGTTCGCAACGACATGGTGTTCCTCTTCACCGACGGCGAGGAACTCGGCGCCCTCGGCGCGGAGAAGTTCGTTCAGGAGTACGGCGTCGAGGACTATGGTGCCGTACTCAACTGGGAGGCGCGCGGCAGCAGCGGCCCGGTCATGATGTTCGAGACCAACACCGGCAACGCCCCGCTGATCGACGCGTTCGCCGGCGGCAGCAACCGGCCGGTCGCCAACTCCCTGGCGTACGAGGTCTACAAGCGCATGCCGAACGGCAGCGACTTCACCGCCTTCCGCGACGAGGGAGCTGTCGGCCTCAACGCCGCCTTCCTGCACGGCTTCCACGACTACCACTCGCCGCACGACGACCTGGAACGGCTCAGCGACGACAGCGTCCAGCACCACGGCGAGTCCATGCTGGGGCTCGTCAAGGGCCTCGGCGACCGCGACCTGCGGGACCTGCGCAGAGACGGCGACGCCGTCTACTTCGACCTGTTCGCCCGCGTGCTGGTGCACTACCCGTCCGGCTGGGCCCTGCCCGTCGCCGTCCTGACCGTCCTCGGGCTGCTGACCCTGGCCTGGTGGGGCACGCGCCGCTCCGCGCTGCAAGTCACCGCAGTGCTCGCCACGGCCGGGGCCGCGCTCGCGGTGGTGATCGTGGCGGCGCTCGGCACCTTCGGCCTGTGGCTCGCGGCAGCGGCGCTGCGGCCCGAACTGGCGGCGCTGCCGCTGTCCGAGCCGTACGAGCGCGGACTGTTCGCGGCCGGGTTCCTGGCACTGGTCGCCGCCCTGCTGATGGTGGCCGCGCGACTGGTGCGGGGGCGCCGGGCGGCGGAGCTCGTGTGCGGCGCGCTGGTCCTCGGCGCGGTCCTGCTGCTCGCGGCGGTGCTCACGCTGCCCGGCACCAGCTACCTCTTCCAGTGGCCGCTGCTCGCCGGCCTGCCCGCCCTGTGGTGGGCCTGCCGGGACGACCGGGCGACGTGGCGGCCCGCGTGGGCGGGGCCGCTGCTCGCGGCGGCCGCCCCCTCCGTGGCCGCCGTCCTGTTCACCCCGCTGGTGGACAGCCTGCTGATCGCGCTGGGCATCCCGCTGGCGGCGGTGGCCATGGCGGTCACCGCGATCGGCGGCGTCCTGCTGCTGCCGCTGCTCACGCGGATCGCGCGGCCCGGGCTCGTCGCC
Source organism: Streptomyces sp. NPDC001880 (assembly GCF_053594575.1). NCBI lineage: Bacteria > Bacillati > Actinomycetota > Actinomycetes > Kitasatosporales > Streptomycetaceae > Streptomyces > Streptomyces sp. NPDC001880. Next base: position 10,730 of record NZ_JBSFET010000072.1, on the reverse strand, counting down.
GCCGCGGCGGCCGCCCTGGCCCTGGTGCTGGTGGGCGCCGGACTGCTGCGATCCGGCTTCGACGCCGAACACCCTCGGCCCGACGCCCTGGTGTACGTACGGGACCTGTCGCAGGGCACCACGACGTGGATGAGCGGCGACCCCGAGCCCGACGCCTGGACCCGCAAGGTCCTCGGCACGCATCCGGCCCGCGGCTCGGCGGCCGACTACTACCCGCAGCGCGGCGACGAGCCGGTGCTGCGCGCCAAGGCCCGGGAAGTGGACCTGCCGGCGCCGCGGGTGACCGCGGTGAGCGACCGCACGACAGGCGACACGCGCCGGGTGCGGTTCACGGTGGCCTCGCAGCGCAAGGCGTGGCGGCTGCAGATCCGGCTGCCGCGCGAACCGCTGAAGGCCTGCGCGATCGCCGGCGTACGCATGGACGGCCCGGCGCTCGACAAGCAGGGAGAGGGCGCTGAGGGCGTGGTCTTCCACTTCACCGGCAGCGACGCGGCCGGGGTGGACATCGACTGCGAGACCAGGGCCGGCACCCGGCTGCCGGTCGACGCGGCCGACTACACGATCGGGTTGCCCCCCGAGGTCGCGGCGCTGGTGGGACCGCGACCGGAGGGGACCGCACCGGTGTCCTTCGGCTTCGCGCCGGACGACTCCGCCGTCGTACGCCTGATCACAACGCTCTGACCGGAACGAAACTCATCGAGGGGACATGCCACGCAACGACGGGGCCACGGCCATCCAGGTCCGCAACCTGACGCGCACGTACCAGTCCGGGAAGAACGGCGAGCTGGTGCGGGCCAACGACGACGTCACCTTCTCCATCGCCCGCGGCGAGGTCTTCGGACTGCTCGGCGCCAACGGCGCGGGCAAGACGACGCTCGTGTCCCAGATGCTGGGGCTGGTCCGCCCCACCTCCGGCTCCATCCGGGTCGAGGGGGTCGACGTGGTGGCCGACCCGGAGGCGGTGAAGGCCATGACCGGCTTCCTCCCGCAGACCGGGCTGTCCATGCGGCTGGTGGAGGTGCGGCGGGCCCTGCACTACACCGGGCGGCTGCGTGGCCAGTCGGAGCAGGAGGCCCGGCGCCAGACCGCCGAGCTGATCGAGGAACTGGGTCTCGGCGAGGTCGCCGACCGCTACGTCAACCAGCTCAGCGGCGGCATGATGCGGCTGGTCAACTTCGGCATGGCGCTGATGGGCCGGACCAAGCTGCTCATCCTGGACGAGCCGACCAATGAGCTCGACCCGCACAACAGGCGGCTCATCTGGGACATGGTCGCCCGCCGCAGCGCCACCGAGGGCACCACCGTGGTCCTGGTCACCCACAACGTGCTGGAGGCCGAGAAGGCCGTGCACCGGGTGGCCGTCATGCACGGCGGGCGCATCACCGCGCTCGGCACCCCGGGCGAGCTGAAGGAGCGGATGGGCGACAAGGTCCGCATGGAGCTGTTCGTCAAGGACGGCGAGTCGCTGCGGCCGCACGAGCTGGACCGGCTCGAGGCCGTGGGCTCGGTCGTGCCGGGCAGCCGTGAGGGCACCTACCTCATCCACTCCGAACCGGAGGCCATGCCCGACCTGGTCAAGGCCGTGACGGGCGACCTCGGCATGGCCCGGGTGGACGACTTCCGCCTCACCCGCCCGACTCTGGAGGACGTTTACCTGAGCCTGGACGGCAAGGAACGGGCCGAGGCCGGCACCATGACCGCACCTGCCCCGGCCGCCGCGCCGGAAGCCGGTGCCGCCACGGCGGCACCCGCCGCCTCCGCCGCTTCCGGTGCGCCCGTTGTCACCCGGGCGACCGCCACCCCGGACGCGACCGTTGTCGCCGACGCATCCGCCACCCCGGCCTCCGCTCACGCAACCGCCGCCCCGGAGTCGGCGGCCGTCGCCCCGGCCCGGCCGGGAGGCAAGGAGCGGGCCCAGAAGCTGCTGGTCGGGTTCAAGTACCTCTGGCTGGAGCAGATGCTGGAGGTCCGCACCACCTGGACCTGGAGCCTGCTTTTCGGGCTGCTGATGCCCGTCGCCATGGTCTTCGGCCTGTCCCGCATCGGCGGCGGGCTCAACGACACCACCAGCCTGCTGTACATCGTCAGCGGCGCGGCCATCTTCTCCGTCGCCACCGAGGGCATCGCGACCCTCGCCCAGCGCATCGGCGTGATCAAGAACGACGGCATGATGGTCTACTACGCCTCACTGCCCATCAGCAAAGCGTCGTTCGTCGCCGCGATGGTGCTGTCCCGGCTGCTGCTGATCATGCCCGGCCTGATCACCCCCATGATCGCCGCTGGCCTGATGTACGACGTGGACTTCACGATCTCGCCCGCCCTGGTGCTGGTGCTACCGCTGTCCTGCCTGGCACTGTCCGCGATCGGCCTGGCCATCGGCACCCTCATCGACAGCATGGAACTGATCGTCGTCATCACCAATCTGCTGATCTTCGTGCTGCTGCTCGCGGCTCCGGTGCTCATCCCGCCGGACTCGCTGCCCCTGCCGCTGCGGGTCCTCGGCTATCTGCTGCCGCCGACCTACGCGGCCGACGCCCTGCGGCACACCCTCAACGGCGACCTGGGCGCCGCTTTCACCCTGGACATCGCGGTGCTCGCCGCGATGACCGTGTTCGGGCTGGCCGGAGCCGCCCGCTGGATTCGTTGGCGTCTTGCCTGAGCCTGGAAAAGCAAGGAGTTCCGTGATGGAACAGTCAATCCTCCGCGCCTCGACCTTCGTCGACGTGGTCACCGAACGCGCGGCTCTGTCCGAGGGCACGGCGTTCGAGTTCGTCACCCCGGACGGCACCCCGGGCGACACCGGCCCCACGGCGCTCACCTTCACCGGGGTGCACGACCGGGCACGGGCCATCGGCGCCCTGCTGGCGCAGCGCGTGGTCCCCGGCGACCGGGTGCTCGTGCTGCTGCCGCCCGGCCTGGACTACGTGGCGTCCTTCCTCGGCTGCCTGTACGCCGGCGCCATCGCCGTGCCGCTCTACCCGCCGAGCAAGGGCAGTTACTCCGCCCGCCACCGCGCCGTGCTCGCCGACTCGGCCCCGGCCGCCGCGCTCGTGCCCGGCGGCGTGCTCGCCGACCCCGCCGAGCTCGTGGAGGCGGCCGGCATCCCCGGCCTGCCGCTGATCGCCGTCGACGGCGAACTGCCCGCGCCCGGCGACTGGCGCCGCCCGGCCATCGACGGCGACACCGTCGCCTTCCTCCAGTACACCTCCGGCTCCACGGCCACCCCGCGCGGAGTGGTCGTCACCCACCGGAACCTCGTGGTCAACTCCCGCCAGATCCAGGAGCGGTTCGGCACCACGCCCGACACCCCCGTGGTCAGCTGGCTGCCGCCGTACCACGACATGGGCCTCATCGGCGGCATCCTGCAACCCGTCTTCGCCGGTGCCACCGCAACGCTGTTCTCGCCGGTCTCCTTCATCACCCGGCCGCTGCAGTGGCTGCGGCTGATATCCGACCGCGCCGCCCGCATCAGCGGCGGACCGAATTTCGCGTACGACCTGTGCGTGGACCGCATCCCCGAGGACGACCTGGCCGGACTCGACCTGTCCCACTGGGACATCGCCTTCAACGGCGCCGAGCCGGTACGCGCCAGGACACTGGAGCGGTTCGCCCGCCGCATGGCCCCCTACGGCTTCCGCAGCGGCTCCTTCTTCCCCTGCTACGGGCTCGCTGAGGCCACACTGATGGTCTCCGGCCGCACCGTCGGCGACACACCCGTGGCCCACACCTTCGACGCGGACTCCCTCGCGCCCGGGCGGCGCCCCGTCCCCGACGACCAGGGCCTGCCCGTCGTCGGCTGCGGCCCGGTCGCCGTGGACCTGCACGTGACCGTCGTCGACCCGGAGACCGGCGAAGCGAGCCCGCCCGGCACCGTCGGCGAGATCTGGGCCGCCGGCGAGAACGTCGCCACCGGCTACTGGGGCCGCGACGACTCCGAACACCGCACCTTCGGCGCCACGCACGCCGGTGACGACCGTAGCCACCTGTGCACCGGTGACCTCGGCTTTCTCCACGACGGCCAGCTGTTCGTCACCGGACGCAGCAAGGACCTCATCGTCGTACGCGGGCGCAACCACTACCCGCAGGACCTGGAGCAGGCCGCCCTCGACGCGCACGCCTCACTGCGCCGCGGCGCCGCCGCCTTCGCCCTGGAGACCGACGGCAGCGAGGAGGTCGGCCTGGTCCTGGAGACCGCGACCGCCCACCGCGCCGACGAGATCGCCGAAGTCACCTCGCTCGTCCGCAATCGACTGGCCCGCGAGCACGGCGTCACGCCCGGCACCATCGTGTTCGTACGCCCCGGCCACATCCCCCGCACCACCAGCGGCAAGATCCAGCGGTCGCAGACCCGCGCCATGCTCGTCGACGGCTCGCTGAAGGTCGTCCACCGCTGGGACGCCGGCTCCGCCGCCGATCTCGCCCCGCTGCCCGCGCACCTGTGGCAGGAGACCGCCCGCGAGGCTGTGCTCGCCCTCGCCGCCGGCCGGCTGCGCACGACCGTCGACCCCGACGCGCCCCTGGCCGCCCAGGGACTGGACTCGCTCCGCGCTATCGAGCTGAAGGCCGCCGTCGAGGACGCCATCGGCATGGAGGTGTCCCTGGAGGCCCTGCTGGCCGGCGCCAGCGTCAACGACCTGCTCGTCGACGCCCCCGCCGAACCCGCCGCCCCCGCCCGGGAAGCGGCGGCCGACGGGCGCGGCCCTCTGGCCATCAACCAGCAGGCGCTGTGGGTGCTGGAGCGCCAGCACCCGGACACCGCCGTACAGCACATCTACGCCGCGCTGCGGTTCCTGGACGAGGTGGACGCCGACGCGCTGCACCACGCCTTCCAGGCGCTCGTCGACCGGCATCCCGCCCTGCGCACGGCCCTGCACTGGGCGGACGACGGCGCGTCGTACCAGGAGGTCCTCGACCACCAGGATGTGGCGTTCACCGTCGAGGACGCCGCTCACCTGGACGACGAGCAGCTGAACGAGCGGCTGCGGCGCGAGATCGCCGGCGAGCGGCTCGACCTGACCCGCGGCCGGGTCCTCCAGGTCACCCTCGCGCGCAGGCCCGACGGCGACGTACTGTCGCTCGTCGTGCACCACATCGCCGTCGACATGTGGTCGCTGGCGGTCCTCACCGACGAACTCGGACGGCTCTACGCCCGCCGCACCGGCCGCGACGTGGCCCTGCCCCCGCCGCCGACCGCCACCTACGCCGACCTCGCCCACCGGCAGCGGGCCATGCTCGACGCGCCGCGCGGAGAGCGGCTGTGGGAGTACTGGAGCCGCGAGCTCGACGGCTGCAACCCGGTCCTTGAACTGCCCGCCGACCGGCCGCGCCCCCCGGTCCAGAGGTACGCCGGCGACTCGGTCACGCTGGATCTGGACGCGGCCACGACGGCGGCCCTGCGCGAGCGGGCCACCACCGAGGGCACCACGCTCTTCGTCACCCTGCTGTCGGTCTTCCAGACCCTGGTCCACCGCTGCACCCGCGAGGACGACTTCCTCATCGGCGTGCCCGCCTCCGGCCGCACTGACGCCGACCTGCACCGCGTCGTGGGCTACTTCGTCAACCCCGTGCTGATCCGCTCCCGCATGGACGCCGGGCGCACCTTCACCGACCAGATCCAGGCCACCAAGCAGACCGTCGCCGGCGCGATGAGCCACCAGGACATGCCCTTCCCCATCCTCGTCGAGCGGCTCGGCCTGGCCCGCGAGGCCTCGCGCCCGCCCGGCTACCAGGTGATGTTCAGCCTCACCAAGTCGCACCTCGCCGGCGGGGAGGACCTCGCCGCGCTCAACTTCGGCCGCCCCGGCACCCCGGTGCGGATCGGCGAGCTGGAGGGCCGCTCCCTCGACCTGGTCCGGCGCACGGCCCAGATCGACCTCACCATGGTCGTCACCGAGGTCGGCGACCACCTCGAAGCGGGCATCAACTTCTCCACCGACCTCTTCGACCGCGAGACCATCGAGTGCTTCGGCGCCACCTTCGCCGAACTGGCCGCGCGACTGGCCGAACGCCCCGGAGAGCCGCTGGCCGCGATCCCGTCCGCCCGGACGGAGGAGCTGCGCCAGTTCGCCAAGTGGAACGCGACCTCGACCGCCTACCCGCGCACCCGCACGGTGCCCGAGCTGTTCGCCGAGCAGGTGGTCCGGCAGCCCGACGCCCCCGCCCTGACCTACGGCGAACTCACCTACACCTACCGCGAGCTGGACCGCGTCTCCAACGCCCTGGCCCGGCGCCTGCGCGAGCTGGGCGTGCGCGAGGAGACCCCCGTCGGCCTCCACGTGGACCGGGACCCGGCCGTCGTCGTCGCCATGCTCGCCGTCGCAAAGGCGGGCGGCGCGTACGTCCCGCTGGACCCGGCGCACCCGCCCCAGCGGCTGCGGCGGATCCTCGACGAGTCACGGCCCGCCGTGCTGCTCACCACGGGCGACGACACCCTCACCGAGGTCGGCACGGAGCTGCCGCGGCTGGCGCCCCGCGACTTCCTGACCGACGAGACCGCCGCCGACACGGCCAACGACCGGCCGGTCGACACCATCACCGGCCCGGACGGGCTGCTGTACGTGATGTACACCTCCGGCTCCTCGGGCACCCCGAAGGGCACCTGTATCACGCACCGCAACGTCATCCGGCTGGTCCGCGACACCGACTACCTGACCCTGGAGCCCGGCGACCGGGTGGCCCAGCTGTCCAACACCGCCTTCGACGCCGCCACTCTGGAGGTGTGGGGCGCGCTGCTCAACGGCGGCCGGCTCGTCGGCTTCGACAAGGACACCGTCCTGTCACCGCCGCAGCTGGCGGCGGCCCTGCGCGACAACGACATCCACACCGTCGTCATGGCCACCCCGCTGTTCACCCAAGTCGTCGGCTACGACCCGGCCACCTTCGCCTCCACCCGCCAACTGCTGGTGGGCGGCGACTCGATGGACCCCAAGCGCGCCCGCGAGATCGCCGCGCTCGGCGGCCCGCTGCTGACCAACGGCTACGGCCCCACCGAGTCCACCACCTTTGCCACCACCCAGCCCCTCGACCGGATCCCCGAGGACGTCTGGCGGCTTCCCATCGGCGGCCCGATCGCCAACACCCAGGTGTACGTCCTCGACGAGCGGCTCAACCCGCTGCCCATCGGCGTACCCGGCCAGCTGTACATCGGCGGCGACGGCCTCGGCCGCGGCTACTTGGGCAAGCCCGGACTGACGGCGGAGAAGTTCCTGCCCGACCCGTTCAGCGGTGTGCCCGGCGCGCGCATGTACGCGTCCGGAGACCTGGCCCGCTGGCTGCCGGACGGCACGATCGACTTCCTCGGCCGCGTCGACTTCCAGGTGAAGGTCCGCGGGTTCCGCATCGAGCTCGGCGACATCGACGCCACGCTCACCGCGCACCCGGGCGTCCTGGAGGCCGTCACCGTCGTCGACGAGTCCACCGGCGAGAAGCGGCTGGTGGCCTACTACGCCGGCACGCCGACCCGGGACGAGCTGACGCGGTACCTGGCCGACCGCCTGCCCGAGTACATGGTGCCCGCCCTCCTCGTCCAGCTCGACGAGCTCCCCAAGAACCCGAACCGCAAGATCGACCGGGCCGCGCTGCGCCTGCCCGAGGACGGCGGTGCGGCCAGGGCGGATGGTGCGTCGGGGTTGCAGGCGGAGATCGTGGCGATGCTCGCGGAGGTGCTGGGCCGGTCGGAGGTGGGGCCGGATGACAACTTCTTCGAGATCGGTGGTCATTCGCTGCTGGCGATCCGGTTGTTGGCGCAGATCAAGCAGCGGTACGAGGTGGATCTGGCGTTGAACGAGCTGTTCAACGACCCGACCGCGCGGGCCGTCGCCGAGCAGATCGCCGAACGGACCGGCGACGCCACTGCCGGGGCCGCCGCCGCGACCACCGGGGCCGCCCCCGTGCCCGCCGGCCCGACCGCGGTGCCGCGCGCCGCCTACGTACGCCGGGACGGCTAGGCCCTGGCCCCACCACCCCAGCAAGACGGACCAACGATTGTGAGCGAGGACCAGATGAACTCGGGCCAGGTCTATGTCATGCCGGCGTCTCCGGCGCAGGTCGGCCTGTGGCTGCTCGTGGAGCTCGACCCGACGTCCACGGCGTACAACGTGCCGGCCGCGATGCGGCTGACTGGGCCGCTGGACACGGGAGCGCTCGAACGCGCGCTGCGCGCGCTGTGCGGGCGCCACGAGATTCTGCGGACCACGTTCACCGTCTCCGACGGTCGGGTCTCCCAGGTGCTCCACCCGGAACCGGCGCTGCGCCCCCGGGTGGAGCACCTGGACCTGAGCGGGCTGGGCGAGGACGCGGCCGCCGCGTCCCGTGAGGAGTGCGCGCGGCGGGCGGCTGAGCCCTTCGACCTGGAGAAGGGTCCGCTGCTGCGGATCGCCGTCCACCGGCTCGGAGACGACGACCACGTGGTCTCGCTGCTGATGCACCACATCATCACCGACGGCTGGTCCATGGGCGTGTTCATCAAGGAGCTCACCGTCCTCTACCTCGCCGAACTGACCGGCGCGGACGGTGACACGCTGCTTGCGCCGCCCGCACTCCAGTACGCCGACTTCGCCGTCTGGCACGACGAATGGCTGCGGTCCGGCGTCCAGGTCAAGCAGCTCGACCACTGGCGCGGCGTCCTGGACGACCAGGACCTGCTCCTCGAACTGCCCACGGACCGCGCCCGCCCCCGGGTGCCGTCTTTCGCGGGCGACCGCGTCACCGCCGTCCTTCCCGACGGCCTCGCCCGCGACGTGCGGACCACGGCGGCCCGCCGGGGCGCCACGCTGTTCATGGCGACCCACGCGGCCTTCGCGTCCGTACTCGCCCGAAACGCTGCCCAGACTCGCGTCCGCCTCGGCGTCCCCTCGGCCAACCGAGATCACCCCAACACCGGCGAACTGATCGGCTTCTTCGCCAACACCCTCGTCATCCCCACCGACTGGCGGCGGGGCATGTCCTTCAGTGACGTGGTCCTCCAGGTGCGCGAGCGCACGGCGGAGGCCCTCGCCCACGGCGACGTGCCCTTCGGGGAACTGGTCCGGGAACTCGGCGGCCGGCGCCACCGGTCCCGCAACCCGCTCTTCCAAGCCATGATTGCCATGGACAACGCGCCCGGCGGCTTCGACCTGGCCCCCGGCCTGACCGCGCACCGCTTCGACGTGCCTCTGGCTGTCGCCAAGTTCGACCTGACGCTGTTCGTCCACGACGGCCCTGCCGGTGTGGAGCTGAGCCTGGAGTACGCCACCGACCTGTTCACCCGCGCCACCGCCGACCGCCTCCTCGGCGAGGTCCTCGCCGTACTGCGCGAGGGCACCCGCGCCCCCGAGCGGCCGCTGGGCGGTCTCTTCGCGGTGAGCGAGGAGCAGCGGCGGCAGCTGACGAACTGGTCGGCCGGCCCGACGGCGCCCCTGGAGACGGAGGGCGTGACGACGGCCCTGGGGCTCTTCGCCCGGCACGTGGCACGCACACCCGACGCCGTCGCCCTTGTCGACGGTGACCGCCGCGTGAGCTACGCGGAACTGGACGCCCTCGCCGGACGCGTCGCCGCCGGGCTGGCCGACGCGGGCGCCGGCGCTGGCCACGTGGTGGGCGTGGCCGTGCCGCGCTCCGTGGAGCTGGTGGCCGCGCTGCTCGCCGTGTGGAAGCGGGGCGCGGTGTACGTGCCGCTGGACCCCGCACAGCCCGCCGCCCGGCTGGCCGCGATCGTCCGGGACGCCCGCCCGGCGGTCGTCCTCAACACCGACGGGCACGGCGCCGCACTGACAGCGGGCACGGCACCGGTGCTGGACGTGCGCGCCCTGGCCGCCCCGTCCGCGCCGCCCGCCCCCGCACCCGAACCGGGGACCGGCGGGCACGACCTGGCGTACGTGCTCTACACCTCTGGCTCGACGGGCCGCCCCAAGGGCGTCCAGATCACACAGGCGGGGCTCTTCAACTACCTGACATGGGCCGCGTCCGAGTACTGCCCGGACGGGCCGCCCGTCGCGCCGCTGCACACCACCGTGGGCTTCGATCTCACGGTGACCAGCCTGTGGGTTCCGCTCACCAGCGGCGGCTCCGTCCACCTGGTCGACGAGGCGTCCCCCGTCGACGGGCTCGTCGGAGCACTCACCGGGCCGGCCCGGCCCACCCTGGTGAAGCTGACGCCCGCTCATCTGGAGGCGGTGTGCCGGCTGCTGCGCCCCGGCGCGCTCGCCGGACGGCAGGTCTGCTTCGTCGTCGGTGGCGAGGCACTGCCGCCGAGCCTGGTGCGGCGCCTGTTCGACGTCGCGCCGGACGCCCGCGTGGTCAATGAGTACGGCCCGACCGAGACGGTGGTCGGCTGCTGTGTCGCGAGCGCCGTCACCACCGACGACCTCGGCGACCGACCCGGCATGGCCATCGGCAGACCGGTCGGCAACACACGGCTGTACGTGGTGGACGCCATGCTTGAACCGGTGCCGGTGGGGGTGCCGGGCGAGCTGATGGTGGGCGGTACGGGGGTGGGCCGTGGCTATGTCGGCGATCCGTCCCGTACGGCTGCCTCCTTCGTACCGGATCCGTTCTCGGGCGTGCCGGGCGCGCGGTTGTATCGCACGGGCGATGTCGTGCGGTACCTGCCCGATGGGCAGCTGGAGTTCCTCGGTCGCCGGGATCATCAGGTCAAGATCCGTGGCCAGCGCATCGAGCTCGCCGAGGTCGAGGCGGCCCTGCGGGGTGTCGAAGGCGTCTCGGATGCCGTTGTCCTGGCGGTCAGCGACCAG